>NZ_CP048222.1:600000-900000 GCF_010119975.1 Rhodocytophaga rosea | reverse complement strand
CTCTTTGAATACGATAATCAGCAACGATTAACCAAGTATCAGTTTTTTAATGGAAACAAGCTCAATTCTTATTATACACAAACCTGGAACGAAGGAAAGCCTTTCTTTACTTCTTTGCCAGCTTTTAAAGGATTCCCTGAATTACAGCCCATCATGGGAAAAGTGGGTGTCTGGAAAACGTTTAATTATTACGCCGATTATCCAGGAAGTGGTATAGCACAACTTACCTCTATCTCTAATACTATACAACTGAATGGTGAAGATTTTGTAAGCCAGGCCGTAACCGAACACAAAGATTTAACTCCTGGTATACCTTCCCAAACTGGCAGCCGCACAGAAAATTATACCTACACTGGCTGTAAATAATAACTGATGTTTGTGCTGATTTATAATGAGTATTTATAACTTATGCTATTGATTCTCAATGGTTAAAATAACAGCCTGAATTATTATCAGACAGAAAAATGAACTAAGCATTTTATTGAATTGGCAGAACGGAATTTATCAGATATCATCCAAGGATGCTGCAAAGGCAGAGAAACTGACCGGAAAGCGTTGTATGAACGTTTTTACGGGTATGCTATGTCGGTGTGTATGGCGTATGCCAATGATCGGGAAGATGCCGGAGAAATGCTGAATGATGGGTTTTTGAAAGTGTTCAAAAATATTAAAGAACTGAAAAATCAGGAGGTGATTGTGCCCTGGATACGAAAAATTATGGTGAATACGGCCATTGATTATTACCGGAAGAATGCCAGACGTGCCAGACAAATTCAGGTAGAAACGGTAGCCTGGCAACTGGAAGAACCTTATTTAAATGATGAAGCACTATTTGCTCAGTTTTCAGCTGAAGATATTCTGCAAATCCTTCAACAAATGTCTGCACCTTACCGGATGGTATTCAGCCTGTATGTGATGGAAGGTTTTTCACACCGGGAAATTGCCCAGCAGCTCAATATTGCTGAAAGTACTTCCCGTTCTCACCTGACTGAAGCTAACCGCTTGCTCCGGCAGTCTCTCAGTAAGCAAACCCAAGATAATTATGCAAGAACCAAACGATAAACACCTACACGACTGGGTACGCAAAACCCTGCCCACTTATCAGCCAGCACCACAGCCGCAGGACTGGATTCGTATGCAGAAAAAGCTCCGGCAACGATATTGGTGGCGAATGGGCTTCCTATGTTTGGGTTGCGTGCTGATCGGAATAATGGGTCTCTGGTGGTTCTATAGAGATGCTGCCCCATATAAACCAGTTCAGGAGAAAGCAGCTTCAACGGAAAGCAGACCCCAACTGGAACATTCATTCAGTAGCCAGAATCAGGTAATTCCAGCAACACGAGCAGATTCTTCAACTATAGCTATGGAAGGTAAAGCAAACAGTAGGTTGGAGAGCAGAAAGCATATCACTGTTACGGCTATTACTCAGACAATTCATGTATTAAAACAAAATGTATCGTTTCTCCTGCAAAAAAAAGCAGAAAGTTCCTTGCCTCAGGTTTCCATTCCCTTATTCAGCCTGGAAGAAAATCATATCCGCTACCAGATGCAAACCGGTGACTTTGGCGCAGATTCAACTTCTTACCAGGTATTCAGCCGGAATGTAAGCAAGTGGCCAGATGCGGTAGTTGTTTGCGATCTGACCACCAGTATGTATCCATACAGCGTCCAGATTTTTTCATGGTTGCAGAAGAACAGCCAGAAACCTAATATAAAGGCAGTCTTATTTTTTACTGATTGCGATAGTACTGGTCAGGAAACCCGGCTGATGGAAACATCTGGGCAAATGTTTGTAAGTACCAGTTTACAAGCGGAAAATGTGTTACCAGTGATGGTGCAGGCGGCCAGAAATACGGTTCGCAATGGAAACAGTGAAGAGAATGACATTGAAGCCTTGTTATATGCACAGCAGCAATTTCCGGAAGCCAAACACCTGATCTTAATAGCTGATAATTCCAGTGCAGTAAAGGATATGGCTTTTCTGGAAAATATAAAGAAACCGGTTCATGTGATTTTATGTGGCAGTGCAGCTGATTCTACACAGGCTTTTCAGCCAGAATACAAAGATATAGCTTTGCAAACCAAAGGTTCTTTACATACCATGGAGGATGATTTGAATCCAGGTGAGGAAAAAAAACAACCCTGGTTACAGGTGGGGGAGCGATTTTATAGGTATGATGTGAAAAAGAAGCAGTATAAACTAACAAGATTCCGGTACCGTCCCAAGCATATTATGGGTTTGTTCTGGTTGTAGGAGATTATCCCCAAACTTTGGTGCCTTCCGTGCAGTTGCGGCATATATCTATGTTGCTTCTGGCACCAAGGAGCAATTGCCGGAAATGAGCATACGTTTCATTTTTCCAGAGCCGCTTAAAATTACTGGTTTTTAAATCGCCCAGGCGGTGATGGGCATCCTTATCAAAACAGCAGGGAACTACCATTCCATCCCATGTGATCACACAGGAATGCCACATTTTCCAGCAATGGTTCAGCAATTTATTTTTAATGCGGTAGGTGCCATCAGGGTTTTTGGTATACCTGGTATATTTTTCATTGGCGGGAATGAGAGGTGATCCTTGCTCATAGTCGTAGATCTGTGCTGTTTTCAGCGCAACTTCATCCACACCTAATTCGGTAGCCAGTTGATGTACCTCTGTAATCTGATGCTCATTAGGTTTTACTACCAGAAACTGAAAAATAATATGTGGGGTAGGAGAGTTCAGTTCTTTTTTCCACCGGATGATGTTTCTGGTGCCTTCCAGTACTTTGTGCAGTTTGCCTCCTATCCGGTAAGATTGGTAGGTTTCCTGGGTAGTGCCATCGATAGAAATAGTGAGGCGGCTGAGGCCAGATTCTACTGTTTTGCGGGCATTGGCATCGGTAAGATAGTGGGCGTTAGTAGAAGTGGCTGTATAGATATTTCTGGAGGAAGCATATTGTACCATTTCCAGAAACTGCGGATGTAAATAAGGTTCGCCCTGAAAATAAAAAGTGAGATAGAGTAAGGTATCTTTCAGTTCATCAATTGTTTTCTGGAATAAACTGTCTGCTAACATGCCGGTAGGCCGGGTGAAAGAGCGTAAGCCACTGGGGCATTCCGGACAGCGCAGATTACAGGAAGTGGTAGGTTCAAAAGAGATACTGATGGGTAAACCTGCATGAATGGCTTTTCGGGTAAGGCGGGAAAGATGATAGCTGCCCATCACCAGCGCACTGTTCCAGGCTTTTCTGGGGGTGAGTTTGGAGAGTAGTTCAAATCCGTCTTTCCAGTGAACTGACATATAAGCTGCCTTTTGATTTGGGGTAAAGGTAAGTATTTTCAGGTAGCCTGCATGAAATTTAGACCGTTGCCCTTAACTTATATCTTCAATCAAAATAATCTGCTGGTATTGAAAACGGAAAACAGATTTTCCCTTTAATTGTAAAGTGTCGCCTTTTTTCATCCCATTGGGTAAATCTATCGCTAATACTGCTACATAGTCAAGCAGTACTTCTGCCTGATCGGGCTGAAAATTAATGTGTTGAATGCTTTGCTTCCGCTGGCTAAAATACCTGACAGCCTGTTCAGCTTGTTCTCTAAAAGCAGCTTTTCCTTTTAAAGAATGCGTAACTTCTCCATTGGAAATATTTCTGAATTCAATATCCGGATGCAGGTGAGTAAGCATTCCCGGCACATCAAACTGGTTGTAGGCCTGAATATATTGCTCAATTATAGTTTGAAGTGTAGCTGGAAGCATCAGTAAATTACCAGTAATATTTTAAAATTAACAATTTGACTTATTTGTTTTTTGATTTTTTCTCTGCTTTTGCTGAAAGTTTAAATTACTCTTTTTGGCTTCAAAAGCCATAATACTCCATTTAGAAGCAGCAACATACTAAAAAATAAAAGTAAGAATATAGTTGAATCAAAAACAAGAGGTTTTATTGGATCGCCAATCCGGTCAGATATATCATACCATGTAACCAGTAGGGCATAGAGGGTATAAGCCAGAACACTACCTGCTATGATTATCCAGAAAATCAGGTTGTTTCTTAGCACTTGTGCTGCCAGTAGAAGAGCCGGAATCAGATACAGCCAGAAATAGGAAAGGCCAATTGAGCTCGTGTATTGTAAAGATTGTAGATTATTTCCCGAAAGGTTGATTATACTCCATGTTACTAAAGCGATAGCATAACAACTCCTTTGAAAGATCTCGTTGCCAAATAAGAGTTTTAATTTGGTAGCCATAGGATGAGTTTTACATCAATATATGAAAGAAAATTATCCCGGTTGCTAATATAATAAAAGCATAGGCATGGAAATACATGCCGTTGGTAAAATTGTCCGTTTTGATAAATGACAGAATGGAGCAAAAAAATAACAGCATGTGTATTAAACACATGCTGTTATTTTTTATCAAATGGAAAATAGGTATTAAAAATGATCAGTAAGCTGAATCAAATCTATATGCTCGGTATGCTCTTGTAACTTATCTAACCCTTTAAAAACTACAATTTCATTCATATTGAAATGTTCATTATAACTTGCTTCTACAAAGAAACTATTTACCAGATACAGTTTAACTTCTTTATTGTTCTTGGTATGGCTTAGCAGAAACTGGGCTTTTTCTTGAAGGTATTGTTCCTTTTCACGATGCGGCAATAGTAAGAACTGGAAATAGGAAATCATAAAAATAAATAAAGTAGAGTCGGTAGAATAATTATGGTAATGAGTTTTTAAGTCAACCCACAACAAAGGCTTAGTATAAAGTAAAAATGATTCTTCTTAATTAAAATGAGATGAAATTGAGATTAAAAAGTGGTTAAAAATGATGCTGTCATGTAATGGGAATGAAGCTTTTTAAATCAGGAAAACAGGCGTTTACACTCACGATTTAATCCACTTTTAATGTAGTATTATGCAAGTGTATGTATCTTTATGTTAGATAGCTTTTACAAAAAATCCGGCTTGTAAAACAAAGTAAAGTTATGAATACAACCTATCTGGCATACAGTAAGCAGATCCTTGAAAAAGTGAGCTTTGATAAATATTTGTTTGAAAAAGAATTACATAAAGCCATAGAAATCCTGCCTGAAGTAGAAATATCAGAGTTATACAATTGGTGTATCACTGCTTTTGGGTCAGACTATCTCAGCATTATCCAACAAAGTTTTAATTTGTAACCGGTTAGCTGTCTGAGAAGAGGAAAATGAAAGTTTTTACACAATTAGTTTATAACCAATCCCCCGGATATTTACGATTTGAACATGTGGGTCAGCTTTGAGATAGTTGCGCAGGTGGGTAATAAATACATCTAAACTACGGCCGTTGAAAAAATTATCGTCGCCCCAAAGGTCTTGTAAAACCTTACTGCGTTCGAGTACTTGGTTACGCTGGAGAAACAACCGTTTTAATAATTCCGATTCCCGGTAAGAGAGCACCGAATCCTTTCCTTTAAAAATAAGTTTTTGTTTGGGATAATCGAACAGGTATTGCCCGATCTGGTATTGCTCATTTTCTGGTTGAGCTAGCGTAGTTATTTTCCGGTTCAGCAGGGCTTTAATCCGCACAATCAGTTCATCCATACTGAATGGTTTTTTCAGATAGTCATTTCCTCCCAGTTCAAAACCTTTTACAACATCTACAGTTTGCGAACGGGCAGTAAGAAATATAATCGGTACCGTTGCATTCTGAGAACGGATACGTTCGGTAAGGGTAAACCCATCGAGTTGCGGCATCATCACATCCAGCACTACTACATCCGGCGAATGAGTTTGGTACATAGTTAGCCCCTGGGCACCATCCATCGCATGCCATACCTGAAATCCCCGAACTTCCAGGCTATCTTTTACTATCTGCCCCAGCCAGACTTCGTCTTCTACTAATAATACTGTCGGCATAAAATTAATTACGAATTACGAATTACGTTTCTTTAAAAGCCTATTCTATGAGTCAGAAATTCTGTAAAACAGTAATTCAAATCACTCAACCACTCATTCACTCCATCACTTCAGCGGAAAACGAAGGGTAAATTCACTGCCTTCTGCTGGTTCACTGTGGACTTCAATTTGGCCACCATGTTTTTCTACCACCTGTTTTACATACGAAAGTCCCAGGCCAAAGCCTTTCACCTGATGCAAATCGCCGGTAGGCACCCGAAAGAAGCGGTCGAAAATAGCCTGCTGATAGGGTTTAGGGATTCCTATTCCTGTATCCTGCACGGATAATAGCCAGGTGTGAGGTTCAACATAACTTTTGATACGAATGGTTACCTTTTCATAAGAATATTTAATTGCGTTATCAATCAGGTTATTAATGGTATTGGCGATATGCAGCCGGTCTACATACACCGTTTGGTAACCAGCAGGTACGTCTACTTCAAATTGTACTGGTTTGGCAGCCTTCAACTGCTGATGCGTAACAATATCCCGTATCAGTTCAGATGGGTTAACTGGTTCAGGGTGGAGTTCGAGTTCCTTTTTTTCTTCTACGGCCATGTTGAGCACTTTTTCTACAAGATCCGATAAGCGCTGTAATTCATTTTTAGAAACTGTAAGGTAGAGTTGCGTTTTTTTTGCATTTTCCAGTGCGCCAAATGATAACATCGCTTCCACAGCAGCCGACACAGTGGCAATAGGTGTTTTCAGTTCATGCGTCATATTGTTAATAAAATCATTCTTTATTTCCGATAATTTCTTCTGCCTGAGAATAGTAGAAAGCATATACATAAAACAGCCGGTGGTAAGTACCAGCAATAGTACCGAACAAACCAGCAACCAGCTCATTTTTTGTAATACATAGGTAACCGGATTTTTGAAAGAAGCCCGTACAAACAGGTTGTGTACCGGATTTACCGGAACTGGGCGGAGTTGTACCGGATAATCATTCGAAATTTTTGTATTGAATACAGTAATACTACCTTCCGGAGAAACAGGGTGGAGCGTATCTAATTCGAAAGAGGCTTCCAGCTCACGCATTGCCAGTTCCTTCCGGAAAACTGAATCCATTTTATTCAGGTCAAAAGGTATATTCTTATACCAGTTTACAATCAGCCGGCTGGAAATACGGCGGGCCAAGGTATCGGCAGGAATGGTGAGCGCCGAAGGAGGCATATCTGGAAGCCGGTAATACTGAATGACATCCAGTTGTCGTCTTTTTCTGAGATGGTCCCGTACCGAATCTCTGGTGGCACCTAAAATAGAACTATCTTCCCTGAATAATACCACCTTATCCGACGTAATAATATCCCTTTCCATTTGCCGGTACCTTACATTCGGATCTCCATCCTCAGAGATCTTAGTATGAAAAAGCTGTCTGGCATCTGCTTCCTGCTGACGCTGGAGTGCCTGAAAAAGGGCTTCTGTAGCCGAACGGGTAAATTGCTGATAATGGAGCGTATAGGTAGTATAGAGCCAGTATCCCTGAAAGATATTTATACCCAGAATGCAAAGGGTCATGAGAATAAATATATAACGGATACGGCGCTTCATAAAATGGTCATTGGTCTGTATTCATGTGGCATTGGTCGATGCTTGGTTGCACGCCTGAATTCGTTTCTAAATATTGCTTGATTCACTATAAAGTAAAGATACACAGCAGTAAGCAGCTTTTAGCGGGTGTTAACACTAATTAACACTATATAACAATACTTAACCCCTATCAATTGAAAAATTACTCAATTTTGATCCGAACTAAATTAATCCTGTTATGAAAATAGCATACGTCTTTACCCTGCTTTTCTGCCTGCTGGCAACAATGTCTTCGTCTTATGCCCAATCTGCGGCTTCCGGAACTATTTTTTATGAAGGTGCCCGTAAAATAGACCCCTCACAAATGAAAATTGTTATCAATGGGGAAGAAGTAAAGCCTGGCAGCGCCGATGCACCTGATGTACCAACCATAGCTAGCTTTTCACAAACCCTCATCTTTTCGGGTAAATATGCCAAAGAAGAAAGGGAAATGCCCAGACCGGTAATTCGCACGCTCGATGGTGGACCTGGAGGCCCTGAGCGGGAACAGACGATGAAAATGGAGCCTCCATTGGCTGAGAAACTGTATTTAGACTTGCAGACTCAGAAAATCATTCGTGTTATGGAGGTGAAAAAAGAAAAGAAAATTTACCAGGCTGAAGAAATCTTCACAAGAGCCAGCGGATGGCAGGATTCTGATAAAACCCGTAAAATAGCCGGATATGCCTGCCGCAAGGCTACTTGTCCCTGGAAAGGAGAAACCTATACCATCTGGTATACCACTGACCTTGATTTTACCTATTCTCCCATCCGCGAACTTACGCCTTCCAAAGGAGTAGTATTACTGGTGGAAGGAAGCGAAGAATCGTTTAAAGCCATTAAGATAGATGCTAAACCTGTTGCGTTGACGGAAGTTCAGCCTGCAGCCGGAGCAGAAATGGTAAGTGCAGAAGAATTAAATGACAAACGGGATAAAGCCATGGCCGATTTCCGTCAGGTGATGATGCCAGGAGGCCCAAGATAAGCGATTAAGTAAATGTGTAATTGAGAGGAATTCAGCTATTTAAAAATAGATATTAACTATTCTCTGGAAGAATGCAGTAACAGGTTTTAAACCTATTGTTGATAGTATTGTCTTAGTGATACGATTGCTCATTTGTCGAATTAGTGGAAAATGAAGTTTGGCGTGGCAAATAACCCTTGATTTTTTATTATGCGTTTGATTGTACTCAGCATCAGTGTATTACTTAGTTTACATGCGATTACTGGCATGGCACAATCCCGTGTGAAAGGCAGTATCCGGGGTGTGGTTGTGGACTCTACTACAAAAAAAGCATTACGGGAGGCGCCGGTTACCTTATTACATGCCAAAGATTCCTCGCTTATTACGTTTACCATTACCGGTGGTGAAGGAAATTTTGCATTCAATAATATACCGGAAGGCAATTACCGCGTACTCATTACTTTTCTGGGTTACCGCAATATTTCCAAAAACATCACCCTGGATGCTTCCTCTCCCCATATTGACTTGGGAACTATGGAAATGGCGCAAACCACCATTTTGCTCAATGAAGTGGTAATTGAACAGGAGCGGGCACCCATTACCCTGAAAAATGATACACTCGAGTTTAATGCAACCTCGTTTAAAACACGCCCGAATACACAGGTAGAAGAATTATTAAAGAAAATGCCGGGTATCGAAATTAGCCGCGATGGTACGATTAAAGCGCAGGGGCAGGAAGTAAAACGTGTACTGGTGGATGGAAAACCCTTTTTCGGTGACGATCCGAAAGTGGCTACCAGAAACCTGCCTGCAGAAATTATAGACAAAGTGCAGTTGTATGACCAGGGCTCAGATCAGGCGGAATTTTCAGGTTTTGATGATGGCACCCGCGAAAAAACCATTAACCTCACCACCAAAAAAGACAAGCGCAAGGGCATTTTCGGCCAGAATAATATTGGCGTAGGTACCAGCGAACGCTACCAAGCAAGGCTTAATTTTAACCGGTTCAATAACGGGCAGCAGTTATCTATCATTGGATTAGGGAATAATATCAACCAGCAGGGTTTTACCATGCAGGATATGTCCAGTTTTGGTTCTGGATCTGGTATGTCTGGTGGAGGTGGAAGAGGTGGGGATATATCAGGTGGGGAAGGTGGTAGGGGCGGAGGTGGTGGAATGATGGTGAATCCGGGCCAGGGTGGTGGAATAGGCGGAGGTAATAATGGCAACAACAACTCTATTACAGAATCATGGGCAGGCGGCATCAATTACCGCGATAGTTGGAGTAAAAAACTGGATGTAACAGGCAGTTATTTTGCCAATCATTCCAACATAATTACCGATCAGAAAAGTCTGCGGCAAAATATTCTCCCGGATACTACTTTCATCAATGACCAAACCAATACAACCAGGAACCAGAATACCAGCAACCGTTTAAACCTCCGATTAGATTACCGTCCGGATTCTCTTACCAGCATCCGCTTCACCCCAAGCCTGACTTTTCAGAATTCTACCTATACAAGTGCCATTTTTGCCAATACATATACCGGTTCAAATGAGCCTTTAAACCAAAGCAGTACATTCAATAATTCTGTTGGGAATGGAGTCAGTGGAAATAGTAATCTGCTGTTTATGCGTAAGTTCAATAAAAAAGGCCGTAGTTTCTCGTTCAACCTGAACACTTTACTCAACCAGCAGCATACTACTGGTACCACCCGTTCTGCCAATGAGTTTTTTAATGCTCCCGATGGTCAGCCGCCAGCCAGAAATTTTGACCAGCGAAACGAGCAACAGACAGCCAGACTAAATAATACAGCTACTTTTTCGTATACCGAACCCTTATCCCTTCGCCAGACACTGGAGTTTCATTATATATTTGGCCGGAATGGAAGCCGTTCAGATAAAGAAGTAAATAATTATAATGAAGTGTCAGGGGTATATGACCTGTTTAATGAACAACTGAGTAATGAGTTTAACAATACTTTTTCTACACAACGGGCCGGTGCTACTTTACAGAATAAGCGGCTCAAGTATACCTATTCGTTTGGATTGGATATACAACAAGCCGGTTTGAAAAACGACAATGAAAGCCGCAATACTATGCTGCGCCGCAATTTTACTAACCTGCTGCCAAATGCCATGTTTACCTATTCTATAGGCCGCAATAAAAACCTGCGTATTAATTACAGATCCCGCATTAATTCGCCTTCGGTTTCTCAGTTGCAGCCAGTACCAGATAACAGCAATCCGCTCAACATCCGGCTGGGTGATCCGGACCTGAAACCTGAATATAGTAACCAACTGACAGCTACTTATAATTTCTTCAATTCTGGCAATTACCGCAGTTTATTTGCCGCCTTAAACCTAAACCAGACGGGTAATAAAATTGTAAATGCCCAGGAATTCAGCAATACTGGTACACAAACAACCAGGCCGGTTAATGAGAATGGCTATTATACAGCCACTGGATTTGTAGCCATTGGGCGGCCCATCCGTTCGATTAAAGCCAATATCAACCTGACTACGAATCTGGGATATAACCGGGGTATCAGTCTGGTCAATGGGCAGGAAAACCGTTCGAAAAGCCTGCTAGCCGGGCAGGGAGTAAGTTTGAATTCTAATTATAATGAGAAATTTGAATATGGAATCAGTGCCAATATGAATTACCAGCAAGCAACCTATTCCCTGCAAAGCCAGCAGAATAATTCTTTCTTCAGTCAGGTGCTGACAGCCGATTTGTATTATGAATTACCGTATAAATTTATTTTCACTTCGGAAGTAACCTATACTGCGAATACCGGACGTTCTGCCGGATATAACCAGAGTTTTGTATTATGGAATGCGGCTCTTGCCAGGCAATTATTTAAAAATAAACAAGGTGAACTCAAGTTGCAGGTATATGATATTCTCAACCAGAACCGCAGCATTGTACGGAATATTGGAGATACCTATGTGGAAGATGTGCAAAGCCAGGTATTACAGCAGTATTTTATGCTCAGTTTTACCTATCATTTGCGTAAGTTTGGCGGTAATTTTAATATGGGGCAAAATCCGAATAGGAGAAGTAATATGCCACCATTTATGCGTCAGCAGGGAAGACAGTAAGTTAGAGAATAGTATGTTTCTACTTAAAGATTTCAAGCGTGCTAGCAGTCCAATTTAATAATTAAAAAATCAAATTCTGCCAGCGTGTTTAATATGCATTGCTAGGCGTAGTTATATTTTAATTATCAAAACTTTCCTAACAATAATTTTAGTATCTGACTCTACTGTTTTGAATATAAGGTCGTGTAATCTCCATGTGGATTATTATCATTGGTAATAATCATATAATCGCCATCGACATAGAGTATCTCAAGATTCGAACTTTTATACGCCTTCTTTTTGGTCCCTAGTATTATTTGACAAATTTTCTCATCAAATATGTAAACGTCCTTTTTAAAATACGGTCTCTTCGAATTTATTGTTGGATTACTGTAGGTATAAGTTCCGTTCATTAGAAATTCATAGATACCAGGGTCGCTGTGAATATGAATTATCTTTTTTAAACTATCGACATTGCCTATTACATTTAGATAACCGCCCACGCTACCAATGGACTTCCATGCACCATAAATTTTATTTTTTTGGCAATTATTTTGTCCATAGCTTAAAAGGGTTGCATGTACAATTAAAATACTAGTTATGAAAACAAATTTCGTTTCAAATTTACTCATATCCATTGTTAATTGCGCCCAACAAGCAGATAAACACACCTGCCATAAGACATCAGGCAGTTTCGCGGGCGTTGCGGAGTTCTTCTTTGGAAAGTTTTACTTCTTCCAGTTCTTCTTTATTATCCAACATGTATTGGTTGAGCTTACTCCTTAATTCCTGAGCGGATAAGTTATGCATCACTTTGCCATTGGCTACCAGCGACATCTGTCCGGTTTCTTCAGATACTACCAGTACTACTGCATCCGTGATTTCTGTTAAGCCAATCGCTGCTCTGTGCCGTAAGCCAAAAGAAGCCGGCAATTCGTCGTTTTCGGAAACCGGCAGAATACAACGGGCGGCTTTAATGCGGTTCCGGACAATGATTACAGCTCCATCGTGCATGGGGCTGTATTTATTAAAAATAGAAATAAGCAAACGTTTGGAGATGATGGCATCCAGTTCGTCGCCGGAATCGGTATAGAATTTAAGTTCAGAATCTCTGGCAAATACAATTAATGCACCAGTGTGTGAAGCCGACATAGTTTTGGCCGCTTCCACAATAGGATTAATGCTTACCTGTTTTTCTACCAAAGCCCTCCGCCAGGGAAAGGAACGGAAAAACTGGTCGTTGTTGAAAACAGTGGTTTTCCCGATCAGCAATAAAAATTTCCGGATTTCCTGCTGGAATAAAATTAATAAGGCGATTACACCTACACCCATAAACTGTCCCAGAATGGCCGTAAGCAATTCCATTTCTGCGGCTTTTACCAGCAAGAAAGAGAGATATAGAGAAAGGAAGCCCAGGAACACTTTAATCGCTACACTTCCCCGCATCAATTTATACAACTGGTACAGCAGATACGTGACAAGAGAGACGTCAATCATATCTACCCAGGAGATGTTCAGAAAGCCTATGGAGAAGAGTAATCTCATGTATGCATCAGGTCATGTATTTACTAATCAAAACTATTATCTTTCGCTAAAGTTCCAGCAGTATTGATATAACTGGTAAATTATAGAGGTGGAAGGCAATAGTTCTGTATAAATTTAAACGTAATTATTGTTATTCCCGGCTATACAATGTAAAAAGTTTTACCGTTTCTACGGATTCTTTTACATCATGTACCCGCAACAATGACACTCCCTTGGTGAGTGCCAGCGTATTTAACACAGTAGTACCATTTAAGGCTTCTTCCACTGGGATATTTAATTTCTTATAAATCAACGATTTCCTCGAAAGACCTGCCAGTAGCGGAAGACCGAAAATCCGGAATTTGTCCAGGTATCGTAAAAGATAGTAATTTTGTTCTATATTTTTGGCAAAACCAAAACCTATATCCAAAATAATATCTTTTAATTCCAATTGCCGCAATAAGTAAACCTTTTGTTGAAAATATTGCATCATTTCCCCAATAATATTTTCATACGTATGGAGCGAAGCCATAGATTGTGGTGTTCCACGCATATGCATCAGAATGTATGGTACTTGCAACTGGCTCACTGTCTCAAACATTTGCTTATCTAACTCTCCTCCCGAAATATCATTTACTACACAGGCGCCGGTTTCTACCGCTATTCTGGCTACTCTGGCCCGGTAGGTATCAATCGAAATATTTGCTTCAGGAAGTTCTTTTAAAATAGCATCAATGGCCGGAATAACCCGTTTTAATTCCTCTTCTTCACTAATGTCTGCTGCACCCGGTCTGGTAGATGACCCTCCTATATCAATAAAGGTTGCACCCTGTTCTGTCATTTTACGGGCAAGCTGCACAATATCTTGCAATTGCTGTTGCCTGCTTCCAGCATAAAATGAATCTGGGGTAACATTGATAATTCCCATTACTGCCGGAACAGACAAATCCTGAATTTTACCTTTCAGAAGTAGGGTTTTCCTGGTTTCAAAAAGTGAATCAAGTTGAGGCAAATCGGGAATAGGTTATATAATTTTCGGTTGGCATCCAAATTTATGTAAATTTGGAGTCAGACACACCATATAATTTACGAAGTTTTGATTACCCAGACAGAAAACGAGTATAGGCACGTCATTGGTATATGTAAGGAATTATTTGTAAAGAAAACCAGAGATTATGGTACTTCCTGGAGAATCCTGCGTTTGCCTTCCATTACCGACCAGATATTCATTAAGGCACAGCGCATCCGTTCGATCCAGGAAAAAGGCACGCAGAAGGTGGGAGATAATATCGCTTCTGAGTTTGTAGGCATAATCAACTATTGTATCATGGCTCTGATTCAGATGGAATTGCCAGCCAATGCTCCTTTAGATTTGCCGTATGAAGAACTGGTGGAGATGTATGAAAAACAGGCAGAAAAAACATTGCAGCTCCTGCTCAATAAAAATCACGATTATGGAGAAGCCTGGCGTGAAATGCGAATCAGCTCGATGACCGATATTATTCTGATGAAATTGCTTCGTACCAAACAGATTGAAGACAATCAGGGGAAAACGCTGGTATCTGAAGGCGTGGATGCCAATTACCAGGATATGATTAACTATGCCGTGTTCTGCCTGATAAAAATGAGTTTTGGCCAGAAGACCGATAGTTAGATAGTTGTAAAGTTAAAACAAGGCCATTTACTTTAGATTCCAGCCCGATAGTTAGAAGGGAGCTGAAAAGACTAAAAATACTTAGTAAAATTAAAAGTGAGGCAGGGCACTTTAAACGTAAAAGGCTTATGTAAGGTTTGTTTTGTTAACTGTCTGTTTGTGAGTATATTATTGTACATGAAAAATCTTGCTATTTTCAGTTTTTTTCTCGCTACAACTTAGGTGTTTTATAATTTTCCAAGTCAGATATTTTGTCAAGAGAATGTAGATTACTTTTATCTTTAATTTTATTCAGTTAAAGGTTACATCTATCTGCAGGTTTTACCCCTCACAAAATTCATTTTTCAAAGCTAAATTTAATTTTTTTGTTTGCTCTTTTTTATTCATTTTTGCTCTCCCCAAAAATCAAGGTGACTGCTTAGCTTTTATTAAACGATAGTTTTGTTGGATGCTGAAAGACTGTAAAACAGTATGGAATAATTGTCTCAGGATAATCCGTGAGAACATAGCCGAACAAAGTTTCAAAACTTGGTTTGAGCCTATTGTTCCGGTGCGGCTTATTAATAATGTGTTGACTATTCAGGTGCCCAGCCAGTTTTTTTATGAGTGGCTGGAAGAACATTATGTACATGTACTGCGTAAAGCCATTGATGCTGAGCTAGGTACAGATGGCCGCCTGGAATATTCCATTATTGTGGATAAAGGCAACGATAAAAATAAGCCGTATGTCATTAACATACCTACCAGCAGTAAATCGGCTAATGGCAGTCATGGAAACGGGAAAGATACCAAGGTGAGTGTGCATGCGGAGAAATATAAAAGTCCGTTTGAATACGATAGCCTCGAAAATGCACACCTGGCTTCGTACCTGAATCCCCAATACACGTTTGAGAATTTTATTGAAGGCGACTGTAACCGGCTGGCCCGCTCAGCTGGGTATGCGGTAGCCAATAAACCTGGTGTTACCTCTTTCAATCCCTTGATGCTATATGGGGGAGTTGGTTTGGGAAAAACCCATCTGGTGCAAGCCATAGGCAATCATATTAAGAATACAGCCAGCAATAAATTTGTATTATACGTTTCTTCAGAGAAGTTTACCAATCAGTTTATTGATGCCCTGAAGAACAACAATATGCAGAACTTTACCAACTTCTACCTGCAGGTAGATGTACTGGTAATCGACGATGTGCAATTTCTGGCAGGAAAAGAACGTACGCAGGAAATTTTCTTCCATATTTTCAATCACTTGCACCAGGCTGGCAAGCAGATCATTATGACCAGCGATTGCCCACCCAGGGAGTTGAAGGGCTTACAGGACCGGTTGCTTTCCCGATTCAAGTGGGGACTTACCGCTGATTTACAGCAACCGGATTTAGAAACCCGTATCGCTATTATTCAGAAGAAGTTACAGGCCGAAGGAATATTTATTCCACCAAATGTGATTGAATACCTGGCACACAGCGTAGATACCAATATCCGTGAACTGGAAGGCGTGATCGTTTCATTAATGGCGCAAGCTTCTCTCAACCGTAAGGAAATTGACCTGGATCTTGCCCGGCAAACTTTACAGAATATTGTACAACACGTTGATAAAGAGGTAAGTATAGAAATTATCCAGAAAAAAGTAGTCGAGCATTTTGGCCTTACTCTGGAAGAGTTACGTGGAAAAAGCCGCCGGAAAGAATATGTAATCCCCCGGCAGATTGCTATTTATTTAGCTAAAGAACATACCGAACATTCTCTTAAATCTATTGGCTATCATTTTGGAGGCCGCGACCACAGTACAGTTATTCATGCCATACAGTCGGTGAATGATATGCTTAAAACAGACCAGGAAGTGAAAGCCGCCATACAAAGTGTGCAAAAACAGCTTAAACTGAAAATGGTAAAATAAGCCTGTAGACTAATTGAGTGCAAAAGCCTTCCTTACTTGTAAAGCAATTATTTGATTGATTCAAAGGCTAATATGTTTTTAGGCAATGAAAAAGTAAAGGTAGAACCCTTGTTCACTTCGCTCTCAGCCCATATTTTGCCTTTGTTTTTCTCTACAAATTCCCGGCATAAAATCAATCCCAGGCCCGAACCAGGTTCATTGGCAGTGCCTTTAGAAGAGAAATGAGTACCCAGATTGAATAACCTCTCTACACTTTCTTTTTTCATGCCTACTCCGGAATCAACAACAGAAATTTCAACAGCACTCTCTTTCTCAGAAGCACTGATTTTAATATGCCCACCAGTATTCGTAAATTTAATGGCATTAACAACCAAGTTTCGCATCACCGTTTCACACATCTTTTCATCAGCGAAGGCAGATATATGTGCAGGAATTTCGTTTACTACCTGAATCTTCTTGTCAGCAGCCAGTGTAGATATCTGGGTAATATTTTCTGAAGCCAGTTTATGCAAGTCTACCTGGAAAGGTTTAATGTCAACCCGGTTCATTTGCAGTTTAGCCCAGCTTAGCAGGTTTTCTAAGAGTTTATATAATTTTTGAGAAGAAAAGTTGAGGTGTTGTGCCATTTCCCTACGCATCTGGTTGTCAAGCATTTCGTCTGGACCGAGTAAAAATTCTGATAATTTTACGATGTTAGCTGCAGGTCCTCTCAGATCATGGCTTACAATAGAAAAGAATTTATCTTTGTTATCATTGAGTTTGCGAAGTTCTTCTTCAGCACGTTCTCGTGCACGATTGTCTTTTATAATAAGAATAAGCGTAATAGCTACCAGAATGAGGGCTCCTAATCCTGCAAATATGTCTAGATAGAAAGCTGTCTGATGCTGGAAGGCGGCTTCCTGTTTGCGAAGCAGCAAAGCTTTGTGCTCCTGGATTTTTATTTCTTCAATAACTTCAGTCGCCTTTTGCTGAAATACCCTGGCACTCTGGATAATAATATCCACAGGCAGTTCTTGTGGCAAAGAAACTTTATTTATATGGTCGAGAAGGATCTTTTCACGCTCCGTAACAATTTCATTGAGTAATTTTAAACGGGCTTGCTGAGGCTTATCAGCTTTTGTAAGGGAATCTAAACGGTGTAACTTTTTTTGCACCATCTGATAAGAAATAATAAAATTATGCAGAAATCCCCCGTTATTCGACACACTGTATTCTACTTCATTGAGTGAAGCCTGCATGAGATGATACGACAATGATTCTATTTCATTTATAACCGTGTAAGTATGTTCTACTTTGTCGAAACTATTATTCAGGGTGCGATAAACCTTAAATGAAAATAAGATCAGCAAAATAAATACGGCTACCGATAAAGAGAGGCCTACAATTATCTGGCGGGTGCGTGAAATATTTTTAAACATACATCAATAACTAAGCTGGAAGGCAAAAGAATAATTTGTGTTTTAGAGACTAGCAATCATGTAATTATAAAAAATACGCATCCGATTGCTGTACTTTTCATAGTAAAGTAGCACCAATAAAAGCGGATAAAAAAAGTAACCGATATAGGTTTTTACAGTATGTAATAAAAGACAGTAATTCAGGAAAATAGAAGACCATCATGCTTTAAGTAATCTGTTTCCAAATACTGTTTTGTTGGCTTAAAAAAGGTTATATATCAGAGGGGGCTACAAAAAATAAACCTGCAGGCTTTTGAAAGTCTGCAGGTTTAGTGCCTATAACACGTATTAGTTGGGCAATTGTGAAAACTATGTTTACTTGGACCGGGGAAAATATTTAGAACTTAATAGGTTAACAATTTCCTGCACTTGTACAGATACGGCCATAATATTCTTTATATCCCGTTTGTCAATCGCTGTTTGCAAAGCTTCCTTCAAATGATCTGGAATTTCCTTGATCTGGGATATGGTTGTATGCAATTGTTTAGCTGATTTGATCATTTTAGCATTGGCTAACTGGCTAACCTGGCTATGGTAGAGCATTTTTTGCTCTGCCATAAAGTAGTTAACTAATGCAGTATTAAAGCTTTTGAATTCATTCAGGTCTTTCATGGCGCATAAGTTTAGTAGATTTAAATCATGTTCATTTTATTTAATGTATAACCTGTTTAAAAAAAGCCTTGTTAAAACAGCCTGTTATTGTTAAATAACTGCTTTATATGAGTAAGTACTCAGAATCATCATAAAATATCTGGATTAAGAACCCTGTTTTACAACAACACTAATTTTTCAACCTCACCACGTAATACTTTTAATCCGATGGTATTAAACTTAACCCGAAGCAAACCATCCGGAATAATATCAACCAGTATTCCTAACCCAAATTTAGGATGGGTAACTACATCACCCACCTGGAATTTATTACCCTCACTATCTACCCAGTTCAGTTCCTTTTGTTTGGGTTCTGCTGCTGGTTCTGCATCTGATGTTTGTGGAGGATGATTTCCTTTTAATATCTGGTCTTTTACTCCACTAATTGCTTCCAGAAGAATATTAGCTTCAGAAGATAAATCCACTTTATTTTTAATTTCAGCCTTTTGTATCCCTAATAAAGATATAATAGAATTAGTCCGTATACCTTTAGACTCATACATCGACAAAAGGGTTTCAGCAATTTCTTCTATAGTTTTGTTTACCCGGTCTACTCTCAAGGTTTCGTCATATTCTACATCGAGCAAACCACGGATATCAAATATTTTTGCGGTCAGTGTGTCTTTTATTAATAATGTTGGTAGATCAAGTCCCTGCCTGATGCCCAGCTTATATAGTACTTCGGAATTTTTAGAGCTTAAGTCACAAATAGCGATCTCAGCTGATGTAACTTCCCGCAACTTGTTAATTACAATATGATTAGTACGTTGCACATCTTCAAGCTTATAAGCCATTAAACCAGCCTTTGCACAAGCAGGCTTAATAATATATTCATATACCCGCTTAAAATGTCCGCTTTCATAAGGAGTACTATCGGCAACAGGCATAATAACCAAACATCTTTTTTCTTGCTGCGTATTTTCCTGACCCTCCTGCTCGTACTCTTTTCTCATATAAAACTGAAGTAATTTTTTGCTTTAAATTTAATGAACAGTTGCTGATTGGTATATGTACGTTTATTATTGTATTAATACATTTTTACCTTCCGATTGTAACTCAGGGTAAAAGTTTTTAATACGTATATACTCGTATAATTAAAACATAAAATAAAAAACCGGTAAAAACATGGGGCTGGTTGTAAAATATGCTTAAAAAAATCTTTCAAAGCGGTTTAAATATAAGCGATTTGCATTGAAAAATTTAAATCATCAAAGGTTTAATTTTGCTCAGAAAAATTCAGCCAGTTATAGAAAGATAAAAAAATCGCCTGCTTCATACAAGCGTCAGCGTTAATCAATATTTAACAAATTACGCTGCATAATAAGCTAAATAGTAATGTAATATTTGATTTGAATTTTAATATTATTGTAGGGTTCTTAATAATTAAGAAGAGGGAGTAGAATAAATCTTTATTAATCTTTGATAATAATTATATCATCGAAAGAAAGCTTTGATAGGTCGAAAAAAATAAAAAAATCTTTGAAAAATGAAATTTTATAAAATGTAAAATTTCCTTGATTGACATAAAAACTACTTACTATTAAAAAGAATGTAGAGAAAAGTATATCTATTCTGTCAGTACTTTAACTACGATCCCATTTATATTTTCACGTACAGGAATCTGACATGCCAGGCGGCTTCCGGATGTAATAGCAGGTAAAGTATCCAGCATATCCAGTTCCTGGTCTTGTGGAGGATTCAGATTATCACCTTCAAGCACTTCTACATGGCATGTTGCACACAAAGCCATTCCACCACAAGTACCTAATACGGGATATTCACTCGCCTTTAATACCTCCATCAAATTCAGATTAATATCAGTGGGAATTTCAATATGTTGTCTGTTACCGGATTTATCTTCTACAAAAATGTTTATAATGTCCATATAAAATGAATATGCTTTAAAAACTGAAATTAATTATGCTCATACAAATATGAATGCAAAAATGGCAGCTGATAGGTATATTATCAACTGCCATCTGTTTTTTATTTGAAAAATTTACGTTTTCCTGCCTGACGTTACAGGTTAGAAGCTTTGAATTCCATTGACAGTGGTATATTTTAAAGAAAACTTCTGATTAGGGAATACAATTTTATAGGCACTCTGCGCCATTAAAGCTGCTTCATGGAAGCCGCATAGGATCAGTTTAAGCTTGCCTGGGTAGGTATTAATATCGCCAATCGCATATACGCCAGGAATAGTAGTCGAATAATCGAACGTATCTACCGCAATCGCACTTTTATCTAAATTCAATCCCCAGTTTTCTAAGGGTCCTAGCTTCGGACTTAGGCCAAATAGGGGTATAAGATAATCTGTTTCAATAGTTTGGATGGATTTATTATGATCGCTTATGGATACACCGGTAAGTTTGCCATTACCACTAATCGCATTAATATTCGACTTGAGCAATAAGCGGATTTTATTTTCTTTGGCGAGTTCCATTACTTTCTCCACAGAATCTGGTGCACCTCTAAAAGATTCATTGCGGTGAACCAGGGTAAGCTCAGAGGCAATATCTGCTAAGAAGATTGTCCAGTCGAGGGCGGAGTCGCCGCCGCCAGCCAGAACTACTTTTTTATTTCTATATGTTTCCGGATTCAGGATCATGTAGTTCACACCTTTTCCTTCATACTCTTCCAGTTGCGGAATTTCAGGCTTACGGGGCTCAAAACAACCTAATCCGCCGGCAATTACGACAACTCTACAAATAATATCAGTGCCTGCTGAAGTACGGAGATGGAAAACACCGTCATCTTCTTTATAAAATTTTTCTACCCTTTCGCCTAAGGTAAAAGTAGGTTTAAAAGGCTCGATCTGATCCATCAGGTTTTTAATCAGGTCTTCTGCCAGCACCATTGGATATCCAGGAATGTCGTAGATGGGTTTTTTGGGATAAATTTCTGTGAGCTGACCGCCCACTTTTGGCAGTGCATCTATTACATGGCAACGCATTTTAAGCAATCCGGCTTCAAAAACTGCAAATAAACCAACCGGGCCTGCGCCAATAATGCAAATATCTGTTTGAATCATTATATTAATAAGTTGTAATTAAGGAGTTTATAAAATAAAAGTAGCAATTTGACACTTACTATTTACAATAACAAAAATTACAGCTTTTTGTCCCTGAAAAGTTCAATTTATCCAGTCTTTAAATGAAGCTGCTTTCTCGCGGCTTATATCGATCTCCATTGAAATCGGATTTTTGAGCTTTACAATGATTTTTCCATTAAATCCATGCCGGATGTTTTCAATTGAATTCATATGAATAATATACTGCCGGTTTGCCCGGAAAAAGGATGATGGGTTCAATACATGCTCAGCTTCCTCTAAGGTTTCGAACTCAGAGATCATCCGCTGGTTATCAAAAGTAAGAAGGTAAATAAGTTCTTCTTTCATCAGACAGGAAATCTGGTCTGTTTGTACAGGTACCAGCGTATTCCGGTAATGTGCCATCAGGCGCTCTTTGTATTTTTTTGCCGGAGAGGCGAGTGGCAGGTCTTGCAGTAAAGACTGGAGTTGCTGTTTAAGTTCTGGTAAATTATTCTGCTGCCTGAGCTTTTTAAATTTTTCTAAAGCTGTTACTAATTCGTTCTCGTCAATAGGTTTGAGCAGGTAATCTATGCTGTTTACCTTAAAAGCCCGGATGGCATATTCATTATAGGCTGTTGTAAATATCACCGGACATTCCAGCCGTACCATGTTGAATAATTCAAAACTGACTCCATCCGAAAGCTGAATATCCATAAAAAGCAAATCCGGTTCAGTATGAGTGGCAAACCAGTTTCTGGCGGCCTGTAAACCTGGCAAAACAGCTTCTATTTCCAGTTGTGGATCTGCCTGCTGAATTAGCTTCTTCAGGTCTCTGGCGGCTAAGGGTTCATCTTCTATAATAACTGTTTTCATAGAAGGAATATAAAATTACAAGATTTAACATTTGACTATTTATTCATCCTACAAGCATTCATATACCCAAACCTGCCAACATCTAAAGTAAAGGAATTTTCACGGTGAATGTATTGCTATCTTCGCTGATTTGCATGGGCTGATCAGATAAAAAACTATACAGGGCTTTCATATTTTCCAGGCCCATTTTATTCGAGTTTTCAATAATACTTTTCTTTTGCAGATTATTCTCCACACACAGGTAACCGGCATGGGTATAGATGCGAATCGTAAGCGGATACGCCTCATTTACGATATTGTGTTTAATGGCATTTTCGATCAGTATCTGTAAAGTAACTGGTACGATTTGTTTAGGCCTGCTTTCGGCTGGAATATCAATTTGTACGTGCAGACTGCCGTAGAAACGGGTTTCGAGCAGGAAGACATAGTTTTCAATGAACCTGATTTCAGTCTCCAGGTTTACCAGTTCTTTTTCTTTATGCAGCAATACATAGCGGTATACTTTAGAAAGCTGTTGTAAAAATTGCGATGCCAGTTGCTGGTTTTCGAAGATAAGGCTATTCAGGGAGGTAAGGCTGTTGAACAGAAAATGGGGATTAAGCTGATTTTTTAGGTTTTCAAATTGTACCATTGTTCTTTCCCGTTGCAGCCTCTCTGATTTCAAGATGGCTTTTTTCCATTCTTTAAAAAAATAAGCGCCAATTGAGCCGCCATTTATAGTTAAAATAATCAGTGTTGCAATCACATACCCAAGTAGCCTGGGAATTTTATCTATTCTTAGTTGAAGTACATAGGTTGACAACAAAAAGATCATAGACATATAGAGGTACAAAAACACCAGGCCGATAGCTACCTGGATGATGATCCTGCGGAAAACCCCTTGTTCATAGGGTATGCGGTGATTTAATACAGTATCAATATATTCAAGAGCATGCCAGATGATGGTAATTGAAATAACAGAAGTAATAAAAATCAGCAGTTGAAACTGCCATCCGAATTCAGGAAACAAGATCAACCGGATGATAAGTGCTACCGTAGCTAAGGATAAAATTGCTATCTGTTTTTTGTTCTTAATGGCAAAATGCAGCAATGGATAAACGGTTCTCATAATAGCAGTTTTGCTTTATTTCCGGATAATTTCTCCATCATTCATTTCAATAATCTGGTCAGTTTTCTGAGCAAATTCGGTATCATGGATTCAATATACCCACGACTTTTTATAAAGGAAATAAGCTTTTAAGCAACGTTCAACTCTATCTTAACCAAGCGTATAAAATTCCTGCGGAAACAGCTGTTGATAATATTGGAGCGAAAAGACAGGTTTTATCAATTATTCAGGAAAATAGAATAAATTATTTTATGTGATTTCTGCAAATTTGTAGCCTTGCGAAAAGTATGGCTCTTCTAGTAGTATTGGTCAGTTTGCTACTTATTATTTAACTACTGCTTTACGCCAGTTTTCTAAAGGCAAAGTTTCTCTCGATATTTTTTTGGTATTATTTTGCGGAATAAGCAATACTGTAAACGCTTCTCTGGAGTTTTTTGGAATTTCTACTTCAAAACCCACCAGCATAGTACCAGGATTAGGGGCATCATAGGGTTTTGGCGGATCGGTAGGCCAGGTTTTTAAGATAACCTTGGCCGGACTTTGCACTTTCAAAAGCAGCTTTTTCCCATTTTTACTGAGTTCTATTGCATCTTTTCCGCTTATTCTGGCATTTGCCGAAGTGAGCATAGTCCATCGGACGAAGCAGGAGGAATCAGCTGTTTCAATTTCATCCCGCACCACTATATATTGCTGATCAATAATGGAAATACCTCTTTTGGCGCTGTTAAGCTGGTTATTATACAGGCTCGTCAGGTCTGTTATGGCATAGAGTGCAGATGATTTATCGGAGGAAGTTGTAATGGTGGCGTAACCATCCACCAGTTGCAGAGAATAGTTTACTGTTAATGTATTATGTGAAAAATTATTATACCGGAATACTTCCCATCGTTGTGCTCCCTGCTCTCTGCCCCAGATGCTAATACCTTTCGATTCTAGTGATTCATAATTTTGTAACCCAAAATCCATGGCCCATCTTTCGCCAACGGCATCCATTACAAACGAACCTACATCCATATGCCCGTGATTTACGGAAGGAGAACCAGCTTTGAACCCTACATAAATGGCATTGGGATCAGTCCAGGAGGTACGCATAAGGGCAACCGGGTTTTTGCCTTGTCCTACCCACAGTTTATTTGTTGGTGCTGAAATTTTATTTAAGCGGACATCATGACCCCATAGTATCATGGCTGGAAGCAGTCGGTTATTGGTGCGGATATTCTCCCGGCTATTTACTAATTGCTCTTTTTCTGCCCACAACAAGGAAGGTTGTTTTAATTTCTGGGCAAACCAGAACATAGCCGGCTGCAGGCCAGTTTCAGTACCAGCATCTGAGTAATTAAAACTGCTTCCGGTCGGGCCTGTCATGTGCAGCAGGTAAGCAGCCGTTTTCATAAAGCCCGGCTGGTTGCCCACACTAGCAATATTCCCGAAAAGTTTTTCGATAGCGCTGTTAAATAGCACCTGGAAACTCGTGCCATAGCCCCAGTAACTATATCCCTCCGGATAAGCACCATCGGGTTCATAGTCTTTTAAGGGCAATACTATGCTCTCAATACTCCGGGTAATGATTTGCTGCGCCAGCTGCGGTTGGTCTTCAAAAATAGCTAAAGCGCCGTAGGTGATACCGGCATTACACACCTGATTCCAGTTATGGGTAGCCTTTAGCCAGCTATTGTATTGGGTATCCAGGGAAGGTTCAATGCCCTTTTTGAGGATGGCTTCTTTGATTTTGTTTCTCGATTCTTCCGGCAAGGCATCATACATCCAGTCGTAACCAATTGCTACGGCCATGGTCATTTCGGCTACATCCAGAAAGTGGGAGGGATTCCAGTCGCTGAATGCCGATACCGCCAGTAATTCTTTTTCTGCCCGCTTCAGGTATTTCGCTTGTTTATTCAACCTGTAGGCATATGACAAATAAAATACCCTTCTCAAACATTCCCTGGACTTATCCAGCAAGCGCCTGCCGATCTGGATTCTCTGTACCGGTTCTGTTGCTATGATCTTTTCGCATTCATCCAGAATAGCCTGATGCACTTTTTTCCAGCTCTGGTCTGCTTCTATACTTGCCTGAATGCTCTTTTCTTCACCTGCCAGAAGTAAAATCCTGGGATGAGAGGGTAAACTGGTAAATGTTGACTGCGGCAGGGTTTGTGCGTTAAGTGAAAGCGTACAGGATAGCAGGAAGAGTAGTAAGAGCAAGAACTGGCAAATGGTTTTCATGTTCAGGAAGGGCTAGAAGCGGTTTTGCTACAATAAGGCATTATATAGGATTTCTGCCGGATGCAAGGCGATACGGCCAGTGCCATCCTTAATCTGGTGGCGGCAACTGGTGCCAGGAGCAGCAATAATTACATCTTCTGGCTGCTTACGGACGGTTGGAAATAATACCAGTTCTCCAATCTGCATGGAAACATCGTAGTGTTCCTTTTCATACCCAAATGAGCCAGCCATGCCACAACACCCAGATGGAATCAGATGTAATTCGTAGTTTGCTGGCAACGACAATGCTTTTTTAGTGAATGTAAGTGAAGAAAGGGCTTTCTGGTGGCAATGACCATGCAGTTTAATTAGCTTTTTTTCTGTAGTAAAGGCTTCTTTCCGGATATTTCCTTTATCAATCTCATTGGCAAACCATTCGTCAAATAACCAGGTACAACTTGCCAGATGAACTGCAGCCTTTTTAAGCTCATTGGGTACCAGATCAAGGTATTCATCCCGCAGAGTGAGAATAGCAGAGGGCTCAATGCCGATAATAGGAGCATTGCTGGTTACTATTTTTGAAAGCACTTCTACATTTTGTATGGCAATTTCCTTTGCCTTTTTCACCAGGCCTTTAGACAGATAAGTCCGGGCACTTTCCAGATGCTGCGGAATTTCTACCTGATAGCCGAGTCTTTGCAGTAATAAGATCAGTTTCTGGCCGATTTCCACATCATTATAATTAGTGAATTCATCACAGAACAAATAAACTATGCCGTTGGAAGTCTGGTTACTCTTATTGGCCTTTTGCTTTTTCCACCATTCTCGTAAAGTAGTAGTATATAATTTTGGCATGGTCCGCTTCGGATGGAATCCCACCATATTATTTGCCAATTGCCTCAGAGAAGCTGTTCCAAAAATCAGATTATATCCCCAGGGAGCCAGCGAAGCCAGTTTCATTTGTTTGGTAAAATCACTGATGAGCCGTGAGCGTAACGGGATACCATGTGTATCATAATACTGCTGGGTAAATTCAGCTTTCATCTTTCCCACATCTACACTCGAAGGGCATTCTGATTTACAGCCTTTGCAGGAAAGACACAGATCAAGTACATCTTTTACCTGTTCCATACTTACTTTTTCTCCCTCTGAAGCAAGCGTTCCGGTATAAAAATGACGGAGCATATTAGCCCTTGCTCTGGTAGTATCCCGTTCGCTGCGGGTGGCCATATAGCTGGGGCACATCGTTCCACCGGTGATGTGGGTTTTGCGGCAATCTCCGGAACCGCTGCATTTTTCGGCCAGATGCAAGATGCCCTCCTGGGCCGAAAAATCGAGGGTAGTAGCTATATGAGGCTGCGCCTGGTCGGGCTGGTAACGCAGAAATTCGTTCATGGGTGGGGTGTCGACTATCTTTCCCCGGTTAAAAATTCCTTTTGGGTCGAATATGTTTTTTATCTGCTTAAAGAGCGCATAATTTTTATCACCCATCATAAAGGGAATAAATTCACCCCGAAGACGACCGTCACCGTGCTCACCACTTAACGAACCATTGTATTTCTTTACTAAGGCACTGGTTTCCTGGAGAATGGTACGGAAAAGACCTTTGCCAGCCTTGGTTTTCAGGTTGATCATCGGTTCCACATGCAATTCACCAGCACCGGCATGTGCATACATAGAGTACCTGACCCCATGGTTTTTTAGTAAGGTTTCCAGTTCAGCGATATAGGAGGGAAGGTCGGCGGTATCTACGGCACAATCTTCAATCAGGTTTACACATTGGGTATCACCAGGTAAATTGCGCAGCAGTCCAAGTCCGGCTTTCCGCAGTTCCCAGGCTTTTTTTGAATCGTCGCCCAGCAACACCGGATAGGCATAACCTAAGCCCGCTTTTTTCAGGTCTTCAATTAATGTATTGGCTTTTTCCAGTAAACCAGTAACAGTATCATCAAAAAACTCCACCATTAATATGGCTTTGGGTTCTCCTTCAATAAAAAAGCGGTTTTTGGATTGTTCGATATTGGTTTTAGTGAATTCCAGAATAAAATCGTCGACTAACTCAGAACTTGAACACTGATGGCGGAGGGCGATCAGATTGGCTAGCAATGCTTCGTGAATGCTATTAGTATGAATGGCTACCATACCAGGTTCTTTGGGTGGCAAAGGCAGCAATTTGAGTTTGGCTTCAGTTACAAAAAACAAGGTACCTTCTGAACCCGCAATCAGTTTGCACATATTAAAGGGCTTGGTTCCCTCAAATGCCAGCATGTCGAGCACATAATCCAGGGCATATCCGGTATTGCGGCGGGTGATATTCTTCTTGGGAAACCCTTTCTGGATGGCCTCCTGATTTTCAGGCTCACTTAGCAACTTCTCAATAGCCTGGTAAATTTTACCTTCAGCAGTCGGTAGGCGGCATTTGTTATAAAACTCCTCTTTTGTCAGCGCTCCGAATATTGCTTCACTGCCATCAGCTAAAAAACCTTTCACTTCCAGCAGATTATCCCTGGTAGCGCCCCAGATAATAGAATGCAGGCCACAGGAGTTATTGCCGATCATTCCTCCAATCATCGCCCGGCTGGAGGTAGAAGTTTCAGGCCCGAACATTAAGCCATATTCTTTCAGATGAGCATTTAAATCATCCCGGATAACGCCTGGTTGTACCCGTACCCACTGTTCCTGCTGGTTTACTTCCAGTACTTTAGTAAAATGTTTGGAAATATCTGTTACAATACCACTGCCGACTACTTGCCCAGCCAGTGAAGTACCGGCAGCCCTAGGAATGAGGGTAATTTCCTGTTCATAGGCAAAGCTGATTAAGTTGCGCAGATCATCAACTGTTTTGGGAATAGCAACGGCCAGGGGTTGTTCCTGGTAAACAGAAGCATCTGTAGCATATACATTTTTGAGGGCACGGTGGTGCGCATTATCCTGGTAATATAATTCTCCCGAGAAATGGTCAAGCAACTTGTCAAGCATTCGAATCGATAACAAAATGGATTGCAAATTAAAGATATTGAATTAAACTCTAAAAGTTGCGCATTGAATTGTACCTTATTGTGTTCAATTATTATTTATTTTATTTCCGCAAAGGAAACTCTGATAAGTAGAATATACAGTTAAAAACATCTGGTATTTTTGATTTCGAAGGCGGGAGGGATAAATTCTTATCTCTTGCAACCATATACTATATTCAGGCATCTGTTCTAATAAACGCCTGTTACACTGCTTCCGGAATATAGGGCATCAAACAAAAATGTGTATCTTGTTTGATATCTTGGAATCCATGCGTAATGCAGGTAATTTGCCAGCCGCCTTATGAAACAGAAACGCATCATTTTTTTCTCACTTCTCCTCTTTTTATTGAATAGTCAGGCTTTCGCCGGAGGCATCCGTGGTACTGTCAAAGGAGACGACGGAACCATTCTGGCATTTGCCACTATTTTTGTAAAACAGGCGGGAACCGGTACGGCTGCCAATGCTGATGGTTTTTATGAAATAGCACTTCCAGCCGGAACCTATGAAGTTTCATACCAGTTTCTGGGCTATGAAACAGAAAGCCGGCAGGTAACCGTTGGGAATGACTTTGTAGAAGTAAATATCGTGTTGAAAACCCAGGTGGTACAACTGAAGGATATTGAAGTGAGGGCTGGTAAAGAAGACCCGGCTTATACCATTATGCGTAAAGCCATTGCTAAGGCTAAATATCATACCCAGTCTATAGATTCATATGCGGCAACGGTGTATATCAAAGGTTCAGGCCAACTCAAAGATTATCCCTGGCTGGCTAAGAAAACCCTCGAAAAAGAAGGTATCACCAAAGACCGGGTGTATATTTCAGAATCTGTAAGCGAAATTACCTATACCCGTCCGAATACGTTTGGCGAAAAGGTAATCTCTATCCGCAGCGATGGCAAAGACAATAATACCTCACCGAATCCTTTTATTTTTGGTAGTTTTTATCATCCGGAAGTAGCCGAAACGGTTTCACCCCTTTCTCCCAAAGCCTTTGCCTATTACCGCTTTGAATACCAGGGCACTTTCCAGGATCGTAGTTTCCAGGTGAGCCGCATCAAAGTGACACCCCGTTCCAGAGGAGATAATGTGGTATCGGGTATGATCTATATTGTAGAAAACTGGTGGAGTATTCACAGCCTCGATGTGCAAACTACCAAACTGGGCATAGATATTGGCATTAAAATGCAGTATGCACCCATCGAAGATAAAGCCTGGCTGCCGGTATCCCACCGTTTTAAGGTAAATGGAAAATACTTAGGCTTTGAGTTTGAATACAATTACCTGGCTACCATCAGCAATTACAAAATCACAATGAATCCGGAAGTGTACGTGGAAGCGATGGAGGTGATTGATGATAAGCTGGAAAAAGAGGAGGCCAAAGAAGCAGAGAAAAAATTTGGCCAGAAAGATCAGCCATTACAGGAACGCATGGCATCCGGAAAAGAGATCGGGCGGAAAGAGTTGAAAAAGATGCTCAAGGAGTATGAAAAGCAGGAAATCAAAGCCCAGAAAGAACCGGAAGTTGTAGCCAATACTACCTACAAAATTGACAGCCTGGCTTATAAAAAGAATACCGCTTACTGGGATTCTATCCGACCTGTGCCTTTGTTGAAAGAGGAAGTAAAAGGTTATCAGATTTCTGATAGCCTGGCCGTGGAAGACCGGAAGAAAGCCGAAGGTGATACAGTAAAAGCTTCCAAACACAAAGGTTTTCAGCCCTGGGATATTATTATGGGAGATAACTACAAACTTTCTAAGCGCTCTAATTTCCGCATTCATACGCCAGTGGGTGGTTTTAATACCGTAGAAGGCTTGAATCTGATCTATAAGCTCACGTTTGGGACTATTTTGCCGGATACCAATAAAACCCGTTTTTCAATTACGCCGGCATTCCGCTATGCCTTTTCCAGAGAAAAACTTTCGGGGCTGCTTACGATGAGGCTTCAGAATAAAAACTACCGGCTCGAATTGCAGGGTGGTCGCTACATTCGCCAGTATAACCAGGATGAATCCATCTGGCCGTTGGTGAATACATTTACTACCTTGTTTTTAGAACAAAACCTGATGAAACTCTATGAGCGGGATTTTGTAAACCTGCTCTACCGTACCAAAATTGGCAACAAAATCAGCCTGAATTCCAATCTTACCTGGATGCGACGCCGGGAACTGGCCAATAGCTCAAATTTTAAAATAATTGATAGGCGAAAAATAGAAGGCTATACGCCGAACCGTCCTGAAAATGAAGAGTTATTAGATACTGGTTTCCCGGAACATGAAGCATTTATCGGAAGCATAGGTATTTCAGCCCGTCCCTGGTTGAAGTACCGCATTATAAATGGCGAGAAACGGGAAATCTCCAGTTCGTCTCCCACGTTTTCGTTGGATTATCGCCGGGGTTTTGATGGTATTTTAGGCAGCGATGTCCGTTTTGATCAGCTGGAACTGGGGATGAAACATGGCTTTGATATAGGTGTACGAGGGAAAGTAGACGTGGCTTTAAAAGGAGGCATGTTCCTGAACAAGGATAAGCTATTCTTTATGGATTACAAGCATTTTTTAGGCAACCGAACACCCTTTTCTACTTCTGACCCGGTAGGCAGTTTCCGCGTGCTGGATTATTACCGGTATAGCACCGCTGACAAATATTTTGTAGCCAATGTACATTACCAGTTCCGCAAATTCCTGGTAACTACTATCCCCATCGTCCGCCTGACTGGTATCCGGGAAAATGTATTTGTGAATTACCTGGCAACGCCTACTTCCAGAAACTATACGGAAGTTGGGTATTCCATTGATGGTATCTTACGCATATTCCGGCTGGAGGCTGCCGCTGCTTTCCGGGATGGAAAATATGTAGGCTATGGCTTGAGAATCGGTATTGCTACCAGTATAGGTGTGAATTTTTCGGAGGAATAGTAAAAAAACATAGCGAGAATTTATACCTTTCTCGCTATGTTTTTTGTAGTCTATGAAGGTCGGCCAAGAAATATCTTAATCTACATGTACCGGCTTATCTTTTTTGCAGCAATCTTCGAGCTTATTATAGGCTTTCTGGTCAGCTGGTAATTCATCGGCATCATAGCCGGTTTCATTGATCGCTTTTTTGATTTTATTTATATCTGTTTTTTTAGGATTATAGCTTACCGTAATCACTTGAGAAGGCACATCCAGATTTGAATTCTTTATCCCTTTTTCAAAAGACAAGGATTTCTCAAGGGTATTTTTACACATTTTGCATACAGAGGAAGTTTTAATTTTTACTTCTTCCATTTTGCTGTCCTGAGCGAAACCTAAGCTGATACTGCTGATAAATAAGGCGATAATTACTGCTGCTTTTTTCATGATAATTGAGATTATATTATTTGCTTATGTTTATAAATATTGAAATTATTTGATTTTAAAACGCATCCCTGCATAAATCATCCGGCCATATACAGGCCCCCAGATCAGAGATGCATCGAAATTTGGGCCAAACGGCTGATCGGCAGCTACGATTGGATTAGCTTGACGGAAATTACCCAGGTTTTCACCACCCACATATAAATCCCATTTTTTGAAAGCTTTGGTAACCTGTGCATTAAATAACCAGTAAGCTGGCGATTTCGATTCCCGCTGAAAAGCTTCCGGATTGGTAGAAGTATCCGGAATACGTTTGCTGCCATACCATTGAGAAGTAAAGTCGAACTTCCATTTCTCGAACTTTGTCGCATAGCCTACATTGAAAAAGAAGCGGTCGCGGCTTACAAACTGCCGTCTCATGAGTTCTCCGTTAATAGTATTTTTTACATCGTAATACTTATAAGCCATCTTTACATCCAGTGCTTTCAGCGGCTGATATTGCAATTCTACCTGGGCACTGTTGGCAAACGATTTTCCTTCCAGGTTATAAAAAGCTATCTGGTTAGGATCAGTATCCATATCTGTAATAATCTGGTTTACAAAATCGGTGCGGTACAGATCCAGGCCAACCAATCCATTTTTACCCAGCAGAGAGAATTCATGCGTCAGGTTTACACCATAATTCCAGGCTTTTTCGGGAAGTAAATTTCCTTTTACCACCAGTTGCCTGGAACTGATCAGCACAGAAGTATTTTCAGCAATCGGATTGGCCACCCTGAATCCTTTTCCGGCAGAAGCTCTAAATGCAGTATTGGGAGTAAGGTCATATTTCAGGTGCAGCCGGGGTGTTAAAATGGTGCCATACATATTATGAAAATCCGAACGCAAACCCACTACTGCTGAGAACTTCTCAGGAATGGTATAGGTATATTCCCCAAATACGCCAGGCACCGATTCGGTCCGGGAAAAGGTAGAATCCCGGTATTGCTCATTATAATTATCCAGCAAATAGCTTGCTCCCAGCTTGATCTGGTGATTGGTATTATTAATGATCGACTGGTAAATTAGATTGCTATAAAATGTCTGCTGGCGGCCACCATAAGTATTATTACCAAAAAATGAATTCTGGTCGTGGCTGGAGGCCGATACAATCAAACCTAAGCCTTTATATGGTGTATTGGGGAAAAGTAAAGCGGTTTTGGCAAAAGCTTCAAATCGTTTGGTTTCAGTGCCTGTGCCATAATATAGTTTCTTCCGCATTTCATACCTGCCCGAATCCACGCCATGTTCGATGTGACCAGAATCGTTGGGTATAAATACACTATCCATTTCTGTATGCTTTGGATTATAATAATTCATTTGTCCGCCTTTGCGGGAATCATAAAGGGCTTTTACGCCAAACTGACTTTGAAACCTAGTACCATTGTATTTCCAGCGGTTCACCACATTATACTGGGTAGACATGGGTAAATCCAGGAAGCCATCGTTATTGCGGTCCATTTTGCTTGCTATTTCATCTCCCATGCGGCTGGTATGCATCAGCAGGCCGGTACTCCATTTTTTGTTCAGCTTATGCGCTAGATTCAGATTTATTTCTGCCCGGCCCATGTCGTTCAGGTACGTATTGAGATAGAGTTGTTCGCTGGATTCCGGCTTTTGTAATTCTACATTGATCTGGCCTGCAATCGACTCATAGCCATTCACCACTGAACCGGCTCCTTTGCCTACATCAATCGAAGAAATCCAGGTGCCAGGTACATAACTTAGGCCATATGTGGTAGAAAGTCCCCGGATAGACGGGATATTTTCAGAATTTATCTGTACATAGGTGCCATCCAGCCCCAGCATCTGCACTTGTTTAGCGCCGGTAACAGCATCGCTGTACGACACATCTACGGAAGCATTGGTTTCAAAACTCTCAGAAAGGTTACAGCAGGCCGCTTTCAGCAGTTCTTTGGTCGTAATGGTTTCTATTTTAGCTGATTCTGTACGAGAGATAAAGGTGGAACCAGATTTTACTTCCACTTCATTTAAGGTAGCCACCGCTTGGAGGCGGATTTGCAGGTTCAATTGAGTATTAACCTCAACGGTGTCAGATTGAAACCCCACAAAACTTATAACTAAACTTGAATGACCGACAGGTTTTTCCAGGGAAAATTTGCCCTGCAGATCAGTAATCGTGCCTTGGGTAGTGCCTGCCCAGTATACATTCGCTCCGGGTAAGGGTACAGATGTATGAGTTGAAGTGCCATCCAGTACAATTCCCTGAATGGTTTGGGCAGAGGCGGAATATATGAATAAGGCGAAAAATAAAGCCGTACAGGCAATACATATATTTTTCATAAACGGTTGATATAATTGATAACGTCTGTGGTTATTGCCGGGAGGCAAATAAAAAAGCCATACCTATACCATAGGGTACCGGTGCGGCTGCATAAGACGTATCAGATTATATCTGAAGGGAATGATAACGGATGAGTAACTGGCGTCCGGTTAAAGGCGGAGAAGAATCTGCTGACTGATAGACAGCCTGTCCACTCAAAACCATTGCATGGAAAAGACTGACCAGGGTATCAATTACATAAAAGAAAATATGAGAGAAAAATCCAGCTACCTTTTCTACGACAGGCGCTATATCGAAAGTAGCCACATGCGTTTCTGATTCGCAGCAGGTATTGCTGCTTATTGTAGTTTCTTCCGTTGTTGCAGAAGTAGTTTTGCGGGCACAGCAGCCTTCTTTTTCAAAAAGCGAAGCAGATTTTTTATTGCGGATGAGGCAGGTATGTTCAATTAAACCAAATCCTGTACTGGAGAGGAAAACCACTCCAAGCAGGAAATAAGTTATAATTTTTGTGAACACTGCTTTCATATCCGCAAAAGTAGACAATTTGCCGGTTTAATGCAACCTGTATCAGCAAAAATTATGCCTGTACTGGTCTAGTATATGCTCTTCCCCGCCATCGTACTGGCATATTGAATATGTATAAACCTAAGGCATATAAGCCTATTATCATAAATAATAAGGTAGATACTGGAAATAAAACCAGTCCCAGCAAACTGTAATTCCCACTCCGTTTCTGTACGATCCATACACATAATAATGCACCTATTGTCGGAATCAACCGGATAAGTCCAACATCGTTTGTCCGGCAGGAAAGAAGCGCCATAATACTGAGTAGAGAAATCACCAGCGTAGAAATATCCATACTTTGTACGCCAAGCCGCAGTAACCGGCTCCACCCTTGCATAAAAGCCTTAAAACTAGCATACATTTGAACCTGATATAAGACAGCCTGTGTATATACTGCATATTTCCCTTCGTATAGTAAAGTATTTCTGGCCAGCTCTACATCTTCTGTCAGGCTGCTCTTCACTGCTGCATGACCCTTGTGCTGATGATAGAAAGCAGTGTCAAAAAGCAGATACTGTCCGATGGCATAAGGCTGCTTATGTGTAGGAGTATCATAAGGGCTGGCGGCAACAGTTACCAGAAAGTGAAACGGACCCATTAGTTTTTCCCACCAGTGCGTATTTAAGTGAAAGGAAGGCGCAGAAACCATTGCACATTGATTTTCCTGCAGGTATTGAACGGCCTTTGTTAAACTTTCAGGCATGTGAATGGTATCGGCATCTGTAAAAAGCAACAAAGAACCCCTGGCAACCTGTGAACCTATATGGCAAGCCCAGTTTTTTCCGATCCACCCTTCGGGTTTAGCAGGTGCTTTCACTACAGTAACAGAATATTGCGAAGCTACCTGATAGGTATTATCTTCGGATTGGTCGTCTACCACAATAATTTCATAGTTAGGATAGGTTAGCTTCAATAATGAATGGAGTAAACCTGGTAAGTTTTTCTCCTCATTACGGGCAGGAATAATAATAGAAACCAAAGGAAAGCCCTGATGCAATTGACTATCTGTAGAAAGGTCTTTTTGGAAAAATCTGATATAAGGCCATGTTTGAAATACCACTACTGCCAGACCGGCATAGGCAAGCACTGTGAAAAATATTTCCATTAATATTCAGTAATTTCAGTTGATAGGGGCAGAAGTTTTCTATTTGTACGGTTTTTAGGAATGGCAGTTATCTTTAGTGAAAAGTAAATCCGTAGAATATGTATGCAGAAAACACTAATAACAAAACTTTACTTGCAGCTTACCTGTTAATGATTTAAATTGCCTTCAATTGAAGGTATACATATTGTCAAATGCAAGTATTTTATGATTACAACAGCACAGGTTTTACATGTAGTAGGCCAGGGAAAGCAGATAAAAGCCAGCCAGGCAACCGACGTTAGCTTATATCATGTAGTTTCTTCCGGCCAGCCTATTGCTTCTTTGCGGGCCATGCAACAATTGATGGGTTTTACACACAAAGAAATATCTGAAATGATGGGTATTTCGGAGAGTACCTTGCTGCGGAGGTATAAAGCAAGCAAACAAACCCTGACACGGGAAGAAACCGATAGGCTTATTGGGATTGCAGAAGTAATAGCCCATGGCATGGATGTGTATGAGTCGGTAGAATTATTTAAACAGTGGCTTCATACGTCTTTACCTCCCTTGGGAAATCAGAAACCGATTGAATTATTGTGGTCGTCGATAGGAAGGGCAAAAATCAAAGATATTCTCACCCGGATTGAATATGGCCATTATTCCTAAACAGAATTGAATAGTGATTGTTTACAGAATAGGCAAAGCCGCTTATATACAGGATTTATCGGGAACAGGAGGACTGTTTGGCAGCGGAAGATGGCATAAGCAGGGAACACGTATCATCTATACTTCTGAATCTGTGTCGCTGGCAAAGTTAGAAATACTGGCCAATTACAGAATTATTCCTCCGAATATGCACTTACTGACGCTGAAAATTCCCGATAAAATACCTGTTCAAACTATTGATGTGACTCTATTACCCCAGAACTGGCAGGATATTAATTATCCGGAAGCACTGGCAGAAATAGCATTAACCTGGATCAAAGGGTTAGAATATGCTTGTTTAAGGGTTCCTTCCGCACAATCGGTAAATGAATACAATGTATTGCTCAATCCTTTGCACCAAGATCATTCAAAGATAAAAATCCTGAAAACAGAGCCGGTCTTTTTTGATCCCAGGTTGAAAATGAGTTAACCTGTTCCCATTTTTTACTTTCAGATGGATAAGCTATTCTTCTGTCTGAGCGATTTCCTTGGGAGGTTTGGCAGCATTCTTTCTGGTGTGCAGTTTAGTTACTACAAACTGACCAACCATGCGGCCTTGTTTAGAGCCATTTTCAATAGCAGGCCGGAAGTGAATACCCCCATATAACCGGCTGATGGCGGCCTCCTCCGAAGCATGGTAAAATGAGTTAAACTTGCGTACTGGCAGCCCGTAAGGCACTTCTGAAGAATCGGTAAAAGCTACATTCTCCCCAAACAAATGTGTAAGTGTGGTAGCGGCCGCTCCGGAAATTACACTGTGGCCGCTGGGATATTCGGGAAAAGGAGGTGTCTGCAAAACAGGGTCCCAGGAAGCATCAATGTATTGTTCAATATACGTTTCCGGACGAATGACATTACTCCGGTATTTTTCATCCCAGCAACTGATAAACCCATCAAAAAGCGAGATAGCTACTCTTGTAAATGTTTCACTGGTTTGCATCAGGTCCAGGTTTTTGTTTCTGGCAACCGTAGATGCAATGGCCATCCAGTGACCGCCAGGTGATATTTTCTGGTGGAATAGCATGACATGGCCTCTGGTATAAGAGATATTCGGATTGCAATCCCAGAAGCTGGCAATCTCTTTATGTTCTTTATTCAGATTCTTTACGGTCTGGTATACTTCCATGCTTTCTTTGAAGAAATTGGAATGTTGGGTAGTATCAAAACTGGTTGGTGGCAAGGGCTTAAACTGGGCGCAGGAATCCATCACTAAAGGCCTGATTTTGTTCCAGTGAGGTTCTATAGCCGGCATATATCCTGGTGCTGTGGGTTGCCATTTTCCCGGTTCGTTCATCAGAATATATCTTGACAAAGCCGTTCGTTCCTTATAGCCGTCTTTTTGAATCCAGTTTAGTAAACGATTTCCTAACATTCGCCCATAAGCAATAGAGTTTTCAAGCACTTCTTCATCTATATCTGTTTCTTTAATTTGTTTAATATATTCTGCTTCATATGTTTCAATATCTCCCTGGGCAAACACTAATTTCTGGGCAACGGTAGAAAACGCAATAATGCTGGCTGCCGGCAAGTAATGTTCTTTTCCAGCTGGAGGAGTAGGTAGTCCCTGTAATCCGTTCAACTGCCTGGTGAGAGTTTGATACGCAGGATAACTGGGCAGCAGCGCTTCATAGGCGGCAATATTTGGATACACATAAATCCGGCTGGCAACCGGTGGTGTAAAAATATCCTTTACAATTACCTCTGTCAGTTTCTGGTTCCAGGCATGTAGCTGGTTTTTGGAGAAAGCATCCAGTTTAGCTGCATCCGGCTCTGGTGTACAAGCAGATAGAATTAAAAACAGGAAAAAGTGAAATTTACAAGCCTGTTTCATCACTATTATATTCTTTGAAAGTAAGGTGGCGTATAAAAGCCAAGTTACTTATAAAATAGTAAAATAATTAGTTTATATGTAATTTATTAAGGGTATGATGTGAAACAATCAGATAATTATGTGAGTGAACTCAAACAGCCAGAGACAAAATAGGATAACACTGGCTACTGATAATAATGTTATAAAAATACCTGATTCTGGGTATTGTAAGGAGAACTAAATTAAAATACATTTGTTAGCCAGCGCCAAAAAATCATACCTGCATTTTTAGTATATTTATCCTACTTACTTATTATAATATCAAGCCTTTAGAGTGTTACTACAAGTTAGTGAACCTACTCATAGCTATCACTTCTGTTTATTACCTGTATGAAACATGTTTTATCTCTGCTGCTATTTGCTCTTTTATTGATGCCAGCATGGATGCAGGCGCAGCAGATCACTAATATTCAGGCATCCCTAGATCCTTTCGACCGGACCATAGATATCACCTATGATATGACCGCCCGCCAGGGTAAGTACGATAAATATACAGTAGACCTATATTTCTCCCAGGATGGAGGTATCACGTTGAAGGGACCATTAAAATACATAGATGGTGATTTGGGGGAAGGCATCCGGCCGGGAAAAGGTAAAATCGCTACCTGGGACTGCCTGGAGGAATATCCTTCCTTTGATGGCAAAAATGTAACGTTCAAGCTTGTTGCCAATATAGATGTAAAATTCCGGGAAGACAGATTGTTGAAATTAGGTGGAGCCGACAAAGCCTTGTTATCTCTTTTATTGCCTGGTTTAGGCGATTACAAAGTGCGGGAAGGCAAGGGATATTGGGCCATAGGTGCAGTAGCCGTGGGAATGATGGGAACAGGCATCGCATTTAAAATAGGAGCTAATAAAAAATACAAGCAATACAAAGCTTCAGAAACCTTAACAGATGTACAAAATAACTATACAGCAGCCAATAACCAGCGGCGTAATTATATCTACCTCACCCGTGCGGCGGCTGCTATCTGGCTTACAGATATTGCCTTAGTTGCCATCAGGGGCACCCGCAACCAGCAGATTCAGCGCAAAATCCGGAGTAAGCGAACTCAGACTGGTTTTCAATTCCACTACGATCCTGTATTTCAAAGCACAAGCATAGGTTTCCAGTATAAATTTTGATTCGAGTGATACCTGATCCAATGTTATTTATTGATTATGAAAAAAATATATACCCTGATTTTATGCTTCCTAATATGCATTGTTACCGCCTGCGAAGAGATGGAATACGACCATGTGTTGATTGTAGTAACCAATGAAGGGGTGGATCGGCCGGAATTCTCAGATGCAGCTACCCTGAAAGGTGCTATCCTAGATGTTGGTAATTTGAAGGTTACTAATTATGGCTTTTGTTATAGTATTTCTGCTCCCGGCTTGAATTTAACCTTAGAAACTCCTAATGTTAAAAATATTCTGGCAGGTCAGGGTGCTTCCGCAGAAGTTGGTGAATTCGAAAGGAAAATTTATGGATTAGAGAAACAAGAGACGTATGCTTACCGGGCTTATGCAAAAACTGACAGCGAAGTGAAATATGGTAAACAATACACTTTCAATGTAGGAGATATTACTACTCCGGTTTTTTCTGCACAGGTAAATAATATCAGCAAAACCACAGCTACAGCTTTAGGGTCAGTTTCAGAAAACCAGTTGGCTGCAGTGGGTGGTGCTATCCAGGAACATGGACATTGCTGGTCAGCTGAGCCGACCCCGGAAATAACAGATCCCAAGACTATACTTGGTGCATTAACAGCGGCACAAGGATTTACCTCCAACATAAGCGGACTTGCAGCCGGAACTACCTATTATGTGAGGGCATATATCATCCCTACAGGTTCTACAACACCCATTTACAGCAATAACGAAGTAGAGATCAAAACAGTACAGTAACAGTTCACTCCTTGGACTATGCCTCTCCATGAATAAAAGAATACTACTCATCTATTATAGGAAAGTACAAGAACAGTTTGCCAAGTGCAAAAACCGCCTGGAGCGTAGACTGTTGAAAGGTACTTTCAAAACTTTACCCACACACAAGCGGAATGGATTGCTTCAACGCATCAACCGCCTGCAATGCCAGCTTAGCCGTTTTCAACAGCAACTCAGCCTGATTTCTGTTGGAAGTGCCTTCGTAACCGGTCTGGCAACCTCTACAGAAACCCTGGCTCAGACTGGCGCAGCAACTGCAGGAAATCCTATACAAGTTAATTCCTTTACTACGAATAATCAGGTAAATGCAGCCATTGCTGTAGACCCGGATGGTGATTTTGTAGTGGTGTGGCAAGGCAACAGCCAGATTGCTAATTCCGGTTACGATATTTATATGCGCCGGTACGATGCTGCCGGAAAGCCTTTAGATCCGGATGGAAAATTAGTGAATACAGGCTATACGACTGGAAACCAGGTAAATCCGGCGGTGGCGATGGATGCGGATGGTGATTTTGTAATCACCTGGCAAAGTGAAGGGCAAGATGGTTCGCTGAATGGTATTTATGCACAACGATACACTGCCGCTGGAGTAGCCCAGCTTCCAGTGATTCAAGCCAATAATCTAACCACTGGCGAACAGACCAATCCAGCGATAGCCATGTTCCGCAATGGAGATTTTGTATTGGCCTGGGAAGGATTGGATGCTTCAGGGACAGGTATTTATCTCAGGCGATATAATGCTGCCGGTGCTGCCCAGACCGCAAATGAAGTAGTCGTGAACACAACTACAGCTGGCAACCAGATTGCTCCGGCCATCAGTATGGATGATACCGGAAATTTTGTTATTGCCTGGCAGAGCAGCGATGGGGCAGGGGATGGTATTTTTGCTAAACGCTATAATGCAGCCGGAACAGCCCAAAGCGGTGACCTGCCTGTCAATACAACTACGGCTGGCAGCCAGAGGGAGCCATCGGTGGCGGTAACAACCGGAGATACGGCTGGTTCCAGTATTTTTATGATTACCTGGGTGAGCACTAATCAGGATGGTGCAGGAGAAGGTGTATTTGCCAGAAGATTTGTAAATAATACAGGCGGTAGTGAATTTCCGGTAAATACCTATACCACCAGTGACCAGAGCCGACCGGTAGTAGCTACGGATGAAGGGGGAATCTTTGTAATCATTTGGCAAAGCATAGGTCAGGATGGCTCAGAGGAAGGGATCTATACCAGAAGATACACCAGAACTGGAAACGCCATAGATGCAAATGAGTTTTTAGTAAATGCTTTTACTACTGGTAAGCAGACAAAAGCTGCAGTGGCCACAGATGCAGCAGGTAATTTTATTATCGCTTACAGTAGCTATGGACAGTTAAGTCCTACGTCTAATGAAGATGTTTTTGCCCAGCGCTATACCTTATCCACTTCAGATCAACGGATCAGTGCGGGTAATACCAGTGGTGTAATTGCTGCTATGGATGCCAGTGGGGATTATGTATTAATCTGGCAAAGTTCCGGGAGAGAGGGAGATGCAGCCGGAGAAGCAAACATCTATGCCCAGCGCTACAATGCAGCGGGCATTGCTCAGGGCAGTGAATTCAGGATAAACAGCATCATTACCGGGAGTCAAACGAATTCATCGGTAGCCATGGATCAGAATGGTAATTTTGTAGTTGTCTGGCAGAGCGGAAATCAATTATGGGGAAAGCGGTATAATGCATCTGGTGTGGTGCAGGGAACTGAATTCAATATAGGCCCATCAGCAGTTTTTCCAGACAGTCCGGAAGTAGCCATGGATGCGGATGGTGATTTTGTAGTAGTATGGGTTGGAGATGATAGAATCTGGGGAAAGCGGTATAATGTTTCTGGTATTGCTCAGGGTGGTGAATTTGCCATTGATGAACCTGATGGATTTAATACAGGAAATCCGGCAGTAGCCATGGATCAGGATGGTGATTTTGTAGTGGCCTGGCAGGAAAATCCTGCGGATTACAATGTTTACCAGGGACTATACGCCAGAAGATATAACCGACTGGGTGTGGCACAAGGAAATCAGTTTACAGTAGATAGTTCTAACAGTACCAGGGGAGTGAAACGTCGTCCTTCTGCAGCAATGGATGCGGTAGGAAATTTTGTGATTGTATGGGACAGTGATTTTGAAGATACCAATGGCGCCTCCGGATACGATATTTTCCGGGCTCGTTTTAGTGCCAATGGCACCAGGCTGGATAATCCGGCAAATAATATAGCTATAAAAATTAATACATGGACTGGAGTAAACCGGAATAACTTGTTTAGCCGTGTTTTTATGGATGCCGTTGGAAATTTTACGGTCGTGTGGTCGAGTGAGTCGGATACGGAACCCAATCCGCTGGATGGCTCCTGTAATTCAGCAATCGCCAGGCGTTACAATAGCAATGGAGATGCCCTCAGCAGTGAATTCCGGGTTAACTCGTATACCAAAGGAGATCAGGATAAGCCTGCGCTTGCCATGAATATGGCCGGAAATTTTGTAATTGCCTGGCGCAGTGGCGGAGATTGCGGCAATGGCGATGTAAATGCCCAGCAGGGAATCTACAGCCGTTTGTTTCTGCTGCCCACCAACCTGACACTCACTGCGGCGGCTGTTCCAGAAAATCAAACCGGAGCTGCCGTAGGTATTTTCGCTACAAGCGATGCTACGGCCGGTGATACGCATGCTTATACGTTTGCTACGGCTGCTGATAATACCGATGATGATAATGCAAGTTTCATCATCGAAAACGGACAATTAAAGCTTAAAGCCAACATAGCTTTCAATTTCGAAGTTAAATCTACCTATCGTATCCGGATAAGAAGCACAGATGCCAGCGGTTTATATATTGAAAAAGCCTTTGTAATTACCGTGAGCGACGACAATGATGCACCCACGAATATTACCTTAAGTGCTGCTTCTGTGATGGAAAATAAACCGGTCAAGACTTCTGTCGGCAACCTGACTACTATAGATGCCGATGCAGGCAATACCCATACCTATTCACTGGTAGATGGTACCGGAAGTACCGATAATGGCAGTTTTGTTATTGAAAGCAATCAACTCCAAACAAACGTTCTCTTTAATTTTGAGGCAAAAAGCAGTTATAGTATCCGGCTACGTACCACCGATGCTGCCGGGTTATTCTTTGAGAAGGTATTTATCATTACAATTGTCAATATCAATGATGCGCCTACCTTAAATCCCATTTCAGACCAGCCACTAGCCCAGAACGTTCCTCTGCAAACAGTTACACTCTCTGGTATTTCTTCTGGGGGAGAGCCGGGGCAAACTATTACTATCACTCATCAGATTTTGCCAGGAGGAAATCAGAATTTGATTTCTAATGTGAATATAATGTATACCAGTCCGGCCACCACAGGCAGTTTACAATTTAAACCCAATGCCAATCAGATAGGAGAAGTCACCATCCGGATAACTGTAAAAGATAATGGAGGCATAGATTTTCTTACCCGGGATATTAAAATAATAGGAGCCCCTTCTGTACCAGTCAATCTGACGGCTATAGCCAATCCATTAAAGCCAGAGAGTGAAATTATCCTTTCCTGGAATGATTCGGAAAGTGAAACAGCTTATTTTATTGAGGTTTCAAAAGGAGATGAATCTGCTTTTGTGGAGCTTGGTTCTGTTGGAGAAAATAGTACTACTTATACCCACAAAGACATTACAGATCCTGGTGGTACCAAGTTTTTCTACCGGATTAGGGCTTTTAATAATGTATACTCAGCTTACAGCCAGGTGGTCGGTGTGGTCACGGCTGCTTCCATCGTTACAGGTCTTGAAACAGGTTCTGAAAAAGAAAGATTTTCGGTATATCCCAATCCAACAATCGAATATATTGTAATAGACCATACAAAACTCAATTTATCAGGCATTATGGGGGGTAACATTGAAATATATAATGCGCAGGGGAAGTCAGTCTGGTCGGGAGAATGGGAGAGAGGTAAGGAAGGTCAAACGATTCAAGTGGCTCATCTTCCGGATGGCATGTACCACCTCATTTTAACTGCCGGAGACAGGAAGTTTACCCAAAAAATAGTGAAGCAATGAAATTAACAGTATATTTCAAATACAAACGAAGGTACAAGCTATGAAACCCAACGCTATTTTACAGGCTGTCATTTTCCTGATGCTGTCAGTTTCTCAGGCATTTGCGCAGGATAATATGCAGGGCACAAGCCAGACGTTTAACTTTGATGTCACCAGCACAGATATTAATTTCGATATTTCCCAGTATGTGAAAGAAGGCAAGTATTATGCACTCATTATTGGGGTGGAAGATTATGAGGATAAAAAGTTTCAGAAATTGGACAATCCTATCCGGGATTCCAGAAAACTGACCGAAGTTTTACAACGGCAGTATACCTTTGAACCAGAAAATACAACGATACTTAAAAATCCTAAACGGGAAGAATTGATTCTGGCATTGCAGGATCTAGCCAAAAAAGTAACGCCCAGCGACAATGTATTAATATTTTATGCCGGACACGGCACCTGGGATGAAGCTACTGAAACTGGCTATTGGATTCCGTCAGATGCCAAAAATAATGATTTTGCCACCTGGATTCCCAATAGCAGTATCCGGGAGTATGTAAAACAGATCCGTTCCAGGCATACCTTGCTCATTGCCGACGCCTGTTTCAGTGGCAGTATTTTTAAAACCCGTGGCAGTATAGCTTCGGCATCCAAAGCCATCCAGCAAATTTACGAACTACCCAGCCGCAAAGCCATGACCAGCGGTGCGCTGAAAGAAGTGCCCGATCAGAGTGCATTTATAGAACACCTGGTAAAACGCCTGCAAACCAACCAGTACAATTACCTCACCGCCGAGCGTTTGTTCACCCGCCTGAAAGAAAATGTGATCAGCAACAGCCTCAATAACCAGATTCCCCAGTATGGCGATATTATTGGGGCTGGCAGCGAAGGAGGAGATTTTATTTTTATCAGAAGGAAGAATTAGAGTCAGGTTATTTTTCGAAAGATATTTTATTTATCTCTTGCCATACACTCAACAACCATTCTGACAATTCTGTAACGGCCTGTTTATCTTCAAAAACAGCCTGATGTGCGGCTTTTATCTTTCTGCTGATTTCTGCCCGATATTCAGGAATGGAAGCTATACGAACGGCTTTCTGTACATATTCATTTGAATTAGCAGCAATACATTTCTCAATACCCATTTGCTGATACGCCGCATAGGCATATCTGCCCCGGTGAAATTCAGTAGGCAAGGTAATTACTGGAGTACCCACAGCAAAAGCATCATAAGTGGTATTGGCACCGCCTCCATAATATAGGGTATCCAGCACCACATCTGCCAGAGTAAGTACCTGAAAATAGTCGTCTTCATCCATTCGGGGTAGAAAATGTATTCTATCTGTTAATTCAGGAAAGTGTTGTGCAAATCTGCTTTTTAATAATTCAGTAACCGTGGTATGTTTGTCTGAAATGAAAGCAAGTATTCCTTGAGTATCCAGCCTGAGTATCCTGGCAATCATCTGATCGAAATCGGGATGAACTTTCCGAAGATTCTGGGTACACACATACAGATGCGCCTTTTCTGGTATATTGAAGTCTGAGCGTGTTCTTATGAGGCCAGGAGCTTGCGGAAAGTAATAATACACAGGAAGGCGATTAAATTGCACTAGTTTTTCGCTGTATTGATCCTGGCTTTGAGGTATTTCTAATAATTTGCTGGAAATAAAATAATCTATATTCGGAATGCCGCTCGTAACTGGCCAGCCCCAACTCGTACATTGTATGGGAGCAATCCGTACATAGGGCAGAAAATAATTAATGGCATCAGTTCCTACTTCCCAGTAATACAAGATATCAAATTTTGCAAGCTGCATAGTTTCCACTGCCTGGTCGAAGCGTTTGGGAATGCTCAGATAAAGGACGCCTGGATTGCTGATGGCCGGACGCAGGATCTTTTCCCCATTTGGCGCACTACATATTACTGTAATTTTAAATTGAGTATCAGAAAGATTATTCAATATTCCCCGCATACATTTTATAAAAACCCCTTCATGTCCGGCCGTCACTACAAACCCAATGTGTGGCAGGGAAGAATTTCTGGTAAACTTAACCTGATTATAGCCAGTGAAATACTTGTTAAATACAGTTGCATACTTTTCTTTAATGTGGCGGTCGTTTTCTCCCTGGTAAATAAGAATAGATGAAGGTTGTAATGAAGTATCCTGAAGTTTGCTGAGATCCAGGCGAAAGTCTTGTGTAGTGTAGAAATCAAGGGTAGATAGCAACCCGGTACGATAGGATTGGATTTGTGCTGCAGAATTGAAGATAACCGGCGGAATTGTATCAGCCTGAAAACGGGTAATTAGATTTGCCGGATCTTTTCTAACCATCTGCTGGTACACAAACAAACTTTCCTCAGTTTTGCCTTGTGTTTCCAGTGCACTGGCCAGGTTTCGGAAGGCTTCTGAAAAATCCGGATTCAACAGCGTGGCTTTTTGGTAATGCATAGTGGCTTCTTCCCAGTTGTCCCATTCCTGCCATGCGATTCCCAGATTATTGTGTGCTTCTGCAAAGTTGGGTTGTATATGCACGACCTGCTGGTAACATTCCATGGCAGACTTAATTAGACCTTGCTCCATATAAGCGTTTCCCAGGTTATACAGGGCTTTTATATGTACAGGTTTTAGTTGCAGGGTTCGGGTATATGAATCGATGGCCTGGGTTAAATGGCCGGCTTGTTTGAGAACGTTGGCCAGATTATAATGCGCTTCCGCAAAATCCGGAGCCAGTTGAATAGCTTTCCTAAAGCTGCTCATCGCTCTGTCTGTTTCCCCTTTCCTGGCAAATACTTCTCCCAGATTATTGTAAAATACAGGCACCTCCGGATATAAGCGGATGGCTTTTTGAATATAGGCAATCGCTTCCTCATGCCTGCTTTGCTGGCTGCAAACAATTCCCAGTAAATGAAGTACATCTGCCTGATAAGGATTCACCTGGAGCAATTGCCTATATTGCTGTTCCGCCTCTGTCAACTTATTTTGCTGATGAGCCTGAGTCGCTTTTAGAAATAGTTCTTGCCAGGTTTTTTTGTCCATAAAAGGAAAATAATTACGAATTACGAATTACGAATTACGAATTACGAATTACGAATTACGAATTACGAATTACGAATTACGAATTACGTTTCTTTAGAAGTTTGCTCTGTAAGTCAGACCTTCTGTAATTCAATAAATTTCAATTACTTATTCGTCTACTCATCACCTTTCCAGAAAGCATCCGTAGGTGTAACCAGGGCAAGGCGGTGTTCGGGGCGAATGTGATTAAGTAATCCGGGACGGCGGAAACCGGGAATTACTTGTATGTCATATAGTTCCTCTACACTATTTTCATAGCGGATAAAACCAATTGTTTTTCCCGTAGAAAGCTGAACGATGGCCACCCCGCTAAACAATTCCTGACTGGCTACAGGCAGATTCCTGAAAGTAGACGCATTCTCCCTGATTTTAGATAAGCCGATAAATAAATAATCCTGGTATCTGGCCATTCCTCTGGCAAAACCCGGAAGTCTGGCAATACTATCGTATTTCCCACTGCTGGTATCCAGACAAGCCAGTTCTCCGGTAGCTGAAAAAAGCATATATAATTTTCCGTCATACCACCTGGGAGAATGGGGCATAGGTAACTGGGTGGCCAGAATCTCTCCGGTTGGTACATGCATTACTATTCCCCCTTCTAATACATTTTCCCGCCATCCTTTTGGTTCATCAGAACGTCCCAACGCCGTTACAATATCAGGTTCGTTGTATAGCATGGCAAGTCCATTGAGGTGGCAACGGTCATCTGGAGTAAGGTCAGAAATAAATGCAGGTTGCCAGACTGGCTCAAAACTAAAATGTTCGTTGATGAGCGTAAGACAAGAAAACCTGGTGTTTACTGCCCATAACCCTTTACTTCCCCAGGCCAGGTCATGGAGGTCAATTTCGCCACAATAATAGGTAGCTCTGGGAACAAATAATGCATCATAGGTGTGCGGTTGTGGTGGATAACTGCCAGCCAGTGCAGGAGCATTGGCCAGTACAATTACTTCCTCTTTGGTAGCAATAGCCAGGCGACTGCCTTCAACGGCCATTCCCATCGCTTTTTCAAAATTTCTCGGAAGTTGTACCAGTGATTCAGGTCCGGCGGCACTCACCAGAATTACTTTTCCGGCCTGATAAGTGCTAATGGCTAAGGTGCAGTTTAACTGCCAGAGAAGTTCGGAAATCTGAGGAGTATAGGTACAACTAAAAGGGGTAGTCATTTATTAATGAATTTATCATTCAGTACAATATAAGCTGTTTTTGTGGTTTCCGCTGAAATTAATAATGTAAAGGTTTACTTTATATATAAGTTTAAATTAAGAATAACTATCAAACTGGATTACTGAGGTACATTCGCTGAATGAGTGTATGAGATTTAAGTTTGATACATGTATTTAATCGCCTGTTATCTTATTCACTTAGGCACTTGGTGTATCTTAGTAAGTAAATGAGTATATTTCTCATCATTTATACAATGCCTTCGTCTCGTGTCAATACCTTAACTGCTAAAAATCTAAATTACTGGTCTGATGAAATTAAGTTTGATTATATGGATATTGTTTACAAGCCTGCTATTTCAACAGAAAGAAGAAATATATCATGTAGTGCATGTGAAAGGAACAGTAATTAACAAAAAAACAAAGCAGGCATTAAAACTACAAGATCAACTCAAACCAAGTGATGAACTTATCTATCAAACTCCTGATGCCAGGGTAGTGGTGTATAGTACAGCAAAAGGGCGCTTTTTACTGGATAAACCTACCGCTGACAAAGCCGGAAAAGCAGATGCTCCCTTAAGTGAATACTGGCGTTTTGTAAAAAATCTCTTTATGCCTGCCAGTGCCGGTGAACATTTAAGCACCCGTGCCTTAGAAACTCCTGCTATAGACGACCTGGAATCCTTTTTTGGCATTAACACCTTTGTTTTCATTGGAGATACTTACAAACTTAGGGTAGATAGGGGAGAGTATCCGATGAGCGGAGGCAAATATTTTGTGTATAAATATGTATATAATGGTACTGATTACAGCAAACGTATCGCACATACCGGCGATACACTCATTTTCGACAGGAAATCGCTGTATACAATAAAAGATCAGGTAATTAGTCCGGAAGAAGCTGGTAAAGTAGATATCTATTATTTTAACGCCAGAACCAGTCCACTGAAGATAACTACCATGCGCCCTGTATTTCTGCCGGAAGTTCAGTTAAAAAAAGAATTACAAGGCATGATTAGTATTCTGAAAAACCAGCAGCTTTCCGAAGAAAGTTTGATCGACCAGTTGTATGAGCACGTAGTAGTAGTATATGGCCGCACCAACCGGCAAATGCTGAAAGAATGGATTGAGCGAAATTTGAATATATAATTGTTATATAGTAGCAATAATAGTCGTTAAATTTGATAAGGTGCTTATTTACAATAAGCTACATTCTTTGATCCATAACTTATAATGGAATTTATATTACTTGTGATGAGTGATGGATCTCCAAAGACTATTATGGCTGACTCATTTCTATCCACTATTCGCAAGGCTGCTGGAAAAGTAGAACAACAATTTTTTTCGGAAAGTAGGCTATCAGAAAAAATAAAGCAGCAGTTTTAAAATCCATTTACATTCTCTATTTTTGCCCTCATAGTGCCTGGCTCTATGGTGTAATGGATAACATAACAGATTCCGGTTCTGTTGATTGGGGTTCGAATCCCTATAGAGTCACTGAAAACCTTCTGATTTAAAAAATTAGAAGGTTTTTTATTGTTATGTAAAGCAAACTTATCTTTTTAGTTAGTATTCTGTTCTTAATTGGGTATAAGCAGGGTAACGGTGTAACGGGGCATATATAGTGGATTACGCTATTACAATGAAAACAGCATAAAATACAATACACTACATTATATTTAGCAGAACTATCAAATAAAAAGGGCTTGCACACTATGCACACCCTTTTTGGTTAGTTGGCTTCATTTTTCTTAACTATTCCTGTAGAGAGTTTAAGGTTAAAAAAGAGGTATGACATTAACCTATCTTTGGTCATCATACCTGTTTTTGATACTATTCTAAGTTGCCTTGGATTAAAAAGAATTCTCACCCAAATTCAATTCTTTGTAAGTTTACGCCAATCGTTTTTTCAATCTGTATTTGCAAGTTATTTGTTTGTTAAGCTTTTATTAAGATAAAAAAGGGTAGACATATAATGTTTACCCTTTTTACTTATGGATAAGTATGCTGTAAACTTTTGAAAGCAGGCTTTACGATAAAACGTTTTTAGTGTTTCCTTCAGTGAAAAACTCAAAAATGCAAACATGAAAAAAGGATATTGGTTTAGCCAATATCCTTTTCTTCTACTTCACTTTTACCTAATGTAATTTATATTACCCAATGTAATTTAACTCTTATAAATTCCTACGTAAGAGATTTACCTTTTGTTGTTACTATATTAGGCTTAGTGAAAAATAACAAAAAGCAGATAACCTAAATGCATATAGCCTACCTGCCAAGAGACATATGCTAGCAAAGCATTTTAACCAGCAATGAATTCAACCATATAAAAAGGGGCATAGACTAATCTATACCCCTTTTCATTTTAACTGAGTCCTTACCCAAATTATTTATTACTCACTTCTTTCTACAGCTTACTTAAGTAAGCTTACTTTTCGATGAATACTTCCCTGAGTAGTCATTAACCTAATAATGTAAAGTCCATTTGAAAGGTCATTACCTTGTAAACTTATTTGGTAAGTTTTGCCTCCTTCCGCTTTTCCTGAAAATAAGCTTTGTTGTACAATTCCTTTTGTATCATATAGCTGTACTCTTGCCTCCTGACTAAAAGGGACACTAAATACAATTGTGGCTGGTAGAGAGAAAGGATTTGGATACACTTGCAACGTAGAATTTGATAGGTCTTCATCTGAACTCATCCTTGCAATTGTTGAAGTAGTGACACTCACATTAGAGAAGGTAGAGGTATTGAGCAGTGTATTGTTGTGAGAAGTAAGCGCTAATCCTACATAGCCACTGCTTCCCATGGTGAGCGATACACTTCCGATCGTTGTCCAGGTGTTGCCATCGGCTGAAAAAGAAGAAGTAAAGGTGTTGCCACTTCTGACCAGTTTTAGCCATCTGGGAGCTGTTCCACTTCTCCATACATAAGCCGGCTTGCCTGTTCCTTGTCTGGAGGTGAGCAAAGTGCCCCCGGGATTGACAACCGTGGTTGCAAAGGAGGAACTAGCTGTCAGGTTTTCCCGGATCATCACCCCGGCTAAGGCATTGGCATCTGTTTTCTCAAGGCTATTTACTTTGGCAATGATGGTTGTATTACCTGAAACAGGCTGATAGACATAATGGAAGGCATCGGGTGCAGTCCAGAAGTCGAAGCCTGAGCTTTTAACAGTAAAGATGCCATTGGCATAAGAAGCACTTCCGGCAATGGGAACAGTGCCTATGTCCTGATGCTGCCAGGGAGCAGGAAGCTGGGTGGATACGGCATTGACTGTTACAGTCACAATCGAAGAAGTAGCTGCTAAATTCTGATTATCTATGGCTTTGGCAGTCAGTTTATAAGTGCCTGCCCCCACATTACTCCAGTTAAACTCATACGGACTGGTTACATCCTCGCCTAACTTTGTAGCGCCATTGTAAAACTCTACTTTGCTTACACTTCCACCCGCATCACTGGCTGTAGCTTTTATGGGGATGCTGGCTGGTGCTGTGTAAGAAGCATTATTTACAGGAGAGGTTAGGCTTACTACCGGAGGTTGATTTGTTGAAGTGGTAACACTTACGTTTACAATAGCCGAAGTAGTTGATGCATTCAGGTTATCAATCGCTTTGGCTGTTAGTTGATAACTTCCTGCTCCCACATTACTCCAGTTAAACTCATACGGGCTGGTTACATCCTCACCCAGTTTAGTAGCTCCATTGTAAAACTCTACCTTACTGATGGCTCCATCTCCATCACTGGCCGTTGCTTTTATTGGAATACTGGCTGGTGCTGTAAAAGCAGTATTGTTTACAGGAGAGGTTAGGCTTACGACCGGAGGTTGATTAGCCGAGGTAATGACAGATACATTAGAGAAGGTAGAAGTGTTGAGCAGTGTATTGTTGTGAGAAGTAAGCGCTAATCCTACATAGACACTGCTTCCCATGGTGAGCGATACACTTCCGATCGTTGTCCAGGTGTTGCCATCGGCTGAAAAAGAGGAAGTAAAGGTATTGCCACTTCTGACCAGTTTCAGCCATCTGGGAGCTGTTCCACTTCTCCATACATAAGCCGGTTTGCCTGTTCCTTGTCTGGAGGTGAGCAAAGTGCCCCCCGGATTGACAACCGTAGTAGCAAAGGAGGAACTAGCTGTCAGGTTTTCCCGGATCATCACCCCGGCTAAGGCATTGGCATCTGTTTTCTCAAGGCTATTTACTTTGGCAATGATGGTTGTATTACCTGAAACAGGCTGATAGACATAATGGAAGGCATCGGGTGCAGTCCAGAAGTCGAAACCTGAGCTTTTAACAGTAAAGATGCCATTGGCATAAGAAGCACTTCCGGCAATGGGAACAGTGCCTATGTCCTGATGCTGCCAGGGAGCAGGAAGCTGGGTGGATACGGCATTGACTGTTACAGTCACAATCGAAGAAGTAGCGGCTAAATTCTGATTATCTATGGCTTTGGCAGTCAGTTTATAAGTGCCTGCTCCCACATTACTCCAGTTAAACTCATACGGGCTGGTTACATCCTCACCTAACTTTGTAGCTCCATTGTAAAACTCTACCTTACTGATGGCTCCATCTCCATCAGAAGCTGAAGCCTCCATCACAATACTGGTAGGAGCAGTAAAGGTGGCATTGTTTACAGGAGCCGTCAAAATGACAGTGGGTGGATCGTTTGTGCCTCCGCAATTAGGAAATAGTTTTACCTCTTTGGTAGTTGAAAGCCCTGCACCATCGGTTACTTTCAGAGCGATCAGGTAGAAATAACTTTGCCCGTCACAACCTAAGGGATCGATCGTGGTAGTAGTTTGAACCTTAGTATCAATTGGTTCAGGATGCATATGGTCTTCATGATACAAAGTGGTTTGCCACTCATATTTTAATTGTGTAGCTGTGTGCTCTGCATCCGTAACCGTGGCTCTCAAATTATAGGTAGATTCCTGTGTTACAGGATATAAGGTATTATTAACCGGAGAAGTAATGGTAACGACCGGAGGGGTGTTGTTCACAGAAATCACAAGCGTGGTCTGAGAGGTAGATAAATTATCTTTTACTTTCAGGGTAACCGTAAACTTCGTAGGTACTCCTGCTGTGGCTGTAAAAGTATGGCTGGGATTGGGCTGGGTGCTTACAGCAGAACCATCTCCAAAGTTCCATTCATAGGTTAAAGGTATGGCTTCCGGATCAGTAGAATTGCTGCCGGTAAATTGCACGGTCAGGGGACTGGTGCCAAAGGTTTTATTTACGGTAGCTACAGCAGTAGGAGGCTGATTGTTGGTAGAAGTTATCTTTCTGATCTCTGATCCAAAATTGACATAATATAACCCTCCATCTATAGGATGAGTGGCCATGTACACCACAATAGCACCACTATCGATAAAGTTTTTTACAGCCGTTGGTTTATGGGAAGCATTCACAGGCATATTCTTGATCCATCCTCCCACATAGTCTCCATGAAAATACGTGTTTTTGTAGGCTGCCGGAAAGTCATCTCCGGTATAGAATACACCTCCTGTAGAAGAATTACCCTTGAACATACTCCCTGAGATGGGTGAACCACTTGCACCTACATTGGTTACAGTGGCTGTGCTTCCTGAAAAGGTGCCGGTTCTGGCCAGAACCGTTCCATGTTTCCAATCCAGTACCGGGCGTGTATGGACAAATTTAGGAATAGTGGAAGGAATGGTTTGTGAGCTATTGCAAGGATTAGTAAAAGTAGCTGTTCCGGTTGGGGTAGCCTGCTTGAGCAGTTCATTGAAACGGAAATATTGCCTGGTGCAGCCATTTACCCCATAGAGTGGATTAGGGGCAAACTGATTTTCTACAGTCTGCACGGCATACGAAGGCCAGTTGGGGTCCGAATGTGCCTCCAGACCTTCATAAATAGGCCAGCCAAAATTCAAACCCGGTTTATCCACTACATTGAGTTCTTCAAATATATTCCAGCCCACATCGCCCACATAGAGTACACCTGGATCGCCATCATCGGGATTATGGCTGCCTGTACCTGGTTTCAGTAGGGTACGAAAAGGATTTCTCAGGCCCATAGCCCATACTTTAGATTTAGCTGAGTTAGGTTTAGTAGGATCATAGAAGGGATTGCTGGGAATTCCGGCTCCGGTTTCAGCATCGATTCTGAGGATTTTTCCATTCATGCCATCCAGGATCTGTGAGCGGAAAGCACCCACATTTTCTTTAGCCGTAATAATCCCGTCAGATAACCCCTGAGTGGCATAACTACCCCCAACAGAGCCTCCAATATCGGTGGCTGATGGGGATGCCCCATCGCCTGTTGAAACAAGTAAAGTGCCATCGGTACCAAATACCAGGGAGCCTACTCCATGTGTCCGGCTTAAAGAGGGAATTCCGGTAGATTTAGTAGCGCCAATCAGGATCTTACGGTTGGAGGTGCTATAGCCGGTAGCCGTTTTAGTAGCAGTGTAGCGGGTAAGCCTGCCTATAGTAGCTGTAAAATATAAGTCGGTGGCAGCATTGTAAGTGGCAGTACCAGCGTATAAAAGATGATGGCGGTCTACCAGATACAGGACATAAAAATAACCGTTGGTTTCGAACTGAGGATGTAAGGCAAAGCCAAGTAAGCCATGGTCATGCCAGCCTCCCACTTCGGGGCTAATATCCAGTAATAGCTTTTTTTGTCCGCCTTCTACTACCCATACTTTACCTGCTCTTTCCCAAACAAAGAGTTTGCTGCCATCTTTGCTGAAAGTCATGCCCACTGCCTCATTCCATCCGGAAGATAATAAAGTATTAGAAAATCCACTGGGGGGCGTTTGACCATACACACTGGTAAGAGTTAGTGTCCAGCATAGTAAACAAACCAGAGAAAGGGCTACCTGTTGAAAGGAGGGGAACAAATTTGAAAATCGAACTAAATAACAAAATCGATCAGAGTCAATGGCTTTGTTATAAGAGAAAAGGCAGATACTTCTGAGTACCTCCTTTGTTTGTTTCTTTTGGTAAAAACGTAACATAAAAAACATAAAGTTTTGGTGGTAGTAGAACTAAATTCGGGGAAAGATACGATCTGAAATGTTATAATAAAATACCTAAAATTGCGTATTTTTTAGATGCGGGAAAATATAACAATAAGAAGACACTGAAGCAATAATTTGCAAATTTGCTTTCTGAATTGAATAATAAATATAAATTATCAATGAATATCAGCCGGTTAGCTTTTGCTAATATACCATTATCAGCGTTAAAAGTAAGCAATAAAAACAGATCTGGAGAAAGAGTTGCAGTTGCCCGGTTAGAAATATTTTAAAAGATTTCTAAATTTTAGGAAGTTATTTTTTATAATCTGAATAGCTTATAATATAGTAGAAAATAAGATGAATGAGTAGAAAAACGATACTTTAGAGCGAACGTAGACACAAAAATAATATTCTATTTGTTTTACTTTTTTTTCTTTTTATTGTTTGCAGAAACCTCTTTCAAATAGGGATCAGAAAACCGCTTATCGGTTATAAAAGTAGAATCTGTGAGGGTATAAAGAAAAGCAAGCACGGCCTTTTTCTCCTCTGGTTCTAATAAGAGGGTGGCGCCTCCTACCTGATTGGTGGCCTCTATAATAAGTGGGTCCAGAGTTGCACTGGATTGAATATGTTCATTATAATGATCTAGTACTTCTTCCAGGGTTTTAAAGCGGCCATCATGCATATAAGGAGCTGTTAAAGCGATATTGCGTAGAGAAGGAGCCCTAAACTTGCCCCGATCTGTTTCTTTACCCGTTACTAACTCTCTGCCTTTGTCTTTCGGTTCTATATCCAGTCCATTATTATGTATGCCATGCATGGAAGTTTTATAGGTTCCATGACAATCTCCACAATTAGCGCCTCTTAATTTATTAGCAGGCTCGGGATGGGTCATAAATAAATTCATTCCCAGTTTTTCTTGCTCTGTCAATTCAAGTTCACCCCGCAAAAATTTATCATATCTGGAATCGGAAGAGATAAGAATTCGTTCAAACTGAGCCAATGCTTTGGCTATATTTTCAGCAGTAATCTGGTCGGTTCCAAATACCATTTTGAATTGAGCCGGGTATTCAGCCGTATTTTGCAGTTTAGCTACAGCCTCATCAAGCGGCAGGTTCATTTCCAGCGTATCCTGAATAGGGATTAATGCCTGCTCTTCCAGAGTAGATACCCTTCCATCCCAGAAAAATTTAAATTTCCATAGCAGGTTAGCCAGCGACATTGAACTTCTTCGTCCCTGTTTGCCGTGAACGCCGTGGGAAAAAGCTTTCCCATCCGTAAATGCAAGCCTTTGCTGATGGCAGGTCCCACATGAGATAGAGTTATCTCTGGATAGTTTTTTTTCATAAAAAAGCATTCTGCCTAAGGCAATGCCTTCATATGTCAAAGGGTTATTTTCAGGAATTTTAAATCCTGGACCAAACTTATGAGGAATAGTCAGAGGATAGGGGCCAGTTTGAATGGGCTCATCTGTTTCAGAGGCTACCTGAGCGTAAGTACCTATCAATAGTATGTAAAAAAGTACAATACTAAAAACTATAAATTTAAACCTCATAACCTATGATGTTTTCAATAACTAACCTACTCACAATTTATAATATGATTTAACATATTTAATAGTTCCTTTGCATTAAGTATATGTAATTATAGATAAAATTTTATGGATTTCCTGTTGGGAGTATAGAGTGAGCTTTGTCAATCGGTATTTATTAGGCTGTTGACATGTAGAAAATTCAGGAGTAATTGAGGTTCACTCGATAAAGTATCTTCATGAAACTTTGAAAGATATTAAATTATAATAGATCAATTATTGAACGTTTCTTTATTTACTACATCCTGTATCTCGTTGGCATCCGGATTAAACCACACTTCTGCCTAGTAATTACCCATCCACTAAAGATTTATCTGGCAATCTCCTTCTGGCCTGCTATTGCAGTACGTACCATTGTCGCTTACATACTACGCTATTTCCCATATAGTTAAAAGTCTGATTTCTGTAATGGATAGTATAACTATGATAAGTAATTAAACACAATTAAGTATAATATTTTCATCTACTTCAAGTTTTTTAAAATCAAGTTTAAAGTAAGTACCCAATCCTGAAAAGATGGTATAAAGTGCCTCCTTAAGCGCTTCTACAGACAGATAGTCTTCGGCTTTGAGCCAATGATATTTCACCTGCTTCCAAAATCGTTCGATCCTGTTAAGATGAGGACTATACTTAGGCAGCAAAAAGATGTATAATCCTTTCTGTTCCCATTCTTCTTTTTTGACTTCCCATAGGCCACATGTATGCCAGGAGGCGTTGTCTAAGACTATGACAGTAAACTTGGAAATAGATGTTGAGAAGGCCTCTACACATTCAATGATAAAGTCAGCGTTTAGACTCCCACTTTTCTGATAAGTAAGCAACTCATTATTTGTACTTAACAAGCCAAATACATTTATCCTTGTACTTCTTTGGGATAAAATAGGGGCGTGTTCGCCTTTTTTGATCCATCCATAAGGTACACAAGGGGTAAGGCAAAACCCTGATTCGTCTCCAAAATATAAATCTATACTGCCTGTCTGTGCCAAATAAAGCAAAGCATGTAATCGCTTGACTTTCTGCTCATATGCTTCTTTGTTTTGCAATGGCTTTATCCATTTACGGAAACGTTTCCATCGGTAGTCAATTTTTTTAAAAACCGCTTCAAGGTCATCTCACTCATAGCCGTGCCTAATTTAGCTTCTATCTCTCGCTTAGCTAATTTAAGTTGTTGTTTTTCTTTCTCTATGCTATTTTCCACTACTTCAACATGGGTAGCATTACTGGTAGTAAGGATGGGTTTTCTGCCTTTCCCTTTTTGGTTCTTTAACCCTACCACACCTGTTTTCTCAAAGCGATCAAACCACTTATAAATACTTAACTGACTTACTTGAAAAATGCTTGCTAACTTCTGTACTTGATAGCCTTGATTGGATAACAGTATACATTGGCAACGGTTACGTTCCTGATAACTTTTACTATCTTTATGAATCTTCTCTAAGTCTTGTTTTTGCTTGTCTGTAATCTTCTTGATATAACGCATAAGCAAAGATACAATTTGCCAAAATCTTATACTTAATTGTGTACTCTTACTTAGTATGGGTGAATAAGGTGGTTTTTAAGAATGATATTTAATATTAAGAACATTACATCAAGCTCAAATTTACTTCATCTAATAGTTGCATATATAAGTTTGTTTATCTTTAAAGTTGAATATGCGATCAAATTTATTAACTAAAAACAATATTTTACTTGTAGTAACAATAGTGCTTTTCTCAAGTTGTGGGGGTACAAGTTTCAAAAACATATAACTGCCCAAAGTGATACATCCCCAATTGCTACAGCCCGAATTAATAATATCACTCCATTAGAGGCTATAAAAATAATTCATCAGTTTCCAACAGATAGGAAATTTGTAATAATTGGTAAATGTTATGGCACATCTTATAAAGGCGCTGTCACTAAACTGGATGGGTCATATAGTGCTTTCAAACGATTAAGGAATTGCGCCTGTTCTAATGGTGGGAATGCTATTGTTATAACAGGCAAAGAGCAGGTAATTAATCCATATGAATATACAAGAACTCAAACTCAAGGGGTACCAATGGATATTCCTCAAGGAGAGGGCCAAATGAAAGTGAAGATTACAGGGTATGTAATTTATATGCAATCATCAATGCAAGTAAATGAATAGAGTGAAAAATGTTATCCTATTGTTACCTAAGAAATGATAAGCTCCTGTAAGTGGTTAGTTTACAGGGGTTTGTAAATATCATTAAGTAGCGAGGGGGGGAATTGAACCCCCGACCTCAGGGTTATGAATCCTGCGCTCTAACCACCTGAGCTACCTCGCCAATTTAGCCTGTTTGCAGGGCTTTTATAAAGAGTCCACAAAGGTAGGTATATTATTTTTTTCTACAAATATTTTTAAATATTTGCATCTGTTGCTTGGATTGAAAAAAAAGAATACATTTCAGTTCAATAAATACCGGTAAGATGGGTAAATACAAATACACGGCAGAGTTTGAAATACGGGCATCTAATAAAATGCTTTTCCCCTATATGACCAACCCTGCCGGACTTGCCCAATGGTTTGCTGATAAGGTAAATATTGATGAGAACAAAGTGTTTAATTTTATATGGGATAATAAACCACATTATGCCCGTTTGACTGCCCAGCGTTTAAACCGCTATGTGAAATTTGAATTTCTGCCCGACGGCGACTTAAACTCAAATGATCCTGCCTATATAGAATTTAAGCTGGATATGAACGAACTTACCCAATCTTCGTTTTTAAAGATAACTGATTACTCAGAAACCGATAATGAAGATGATCTCAAAGAACTGTGGACACACCTGGTATCGAATTTGAGAGAAACTGTTGGTGGCTAAGCCGTTGAATTTGCATGAAAAAAATAGATAAACTCATTCTAAAGTCCTTTGTCGGACCTTTCTTCCTAACATTTTTTGTAGTAGTATTTATTCTGCTTACCCAGACGATGATCAAGTATTTTGATGAGTTTGTGGGCAAAGACCTGGGCTTTGCTGTGTTTGCAGAATTATTATTCTACTTTAGCCTCAATACTACCCCAGTAGCTTTGCCGCTGGCTATGTTGCTCTCTTCCCTGATTTGCTTTGGTAATTTAGGCGAACATTACGAGCTCACGGCCATTAAAAGCTCAGGTATTTCTCTCATCAGGGTACTGGTGCCGGTTTCAATATTTGCATTTCTTCTCACGTTTGTGGCCTTCTGGTTCAATAATAATATTGTGCCTAAAGCCAATTTGAATGCATATAGCCTGCTTTGGGATGTACGCCAGAAAAAACCCTCGCTGGATATTAAGGAAGGCGTTTTCTATAATGGACTTACCGGGTATAGCATTAAGGCCAATAAAAAGCTGAGCGATGGCAAAACCCTTATGGATGTGATGATTTATGACCATAGAGAGGGTGATGGTAATAAACAGGTAATTCTGGCGGATTCTGCCAAAATGTATACCATCAATAACGACCGCTATCTGGTGCTGGAATTGTTCCGGGGAAATGCTTACACTGATGTTGCTCAGGAACCTCGTCGTTCGCGGAAAGAAGAATTTCAACGGGATGCTTTTGACCAGAGTAAAATGGTATTCAGCCTGGCTTCCTTCGATTTAAGCCGTACAGATAAATCGCTGTTTGCCACCAGTAAATACATGATGAGTGTGGATAAATTACAGACAGTAGCCGATTCCATGAAGAAGGAATACGCATTGATCCTGGATCGCAACGATTTGAGCGTAAAGCAATACTATTTTAATTCAATGAAAGGCCTTCCCCCAAAGCTGGATTCACTGGAAGGAAAATGGTTAGATTCCTTAAAGCACAGGGCTCTGGCCAAAGAAGAACAAGTGCAGGTAGTTAATTCGGCGGCGGCACAGGCGCGGAATGTGAAAAATTTTGCACAAAGCAGCCTGCAGCAACTGGACTCTGCTATTAAAGAAAGCCGTACGTTTGAAGTAGAGAAATATAAGAAATTTACTCAGTCGCTGGCTTGTTTTATAATGTTTCTGATCGGTGCCCCTCTGGGAGCTATTATTAAAAAAGGGGGCTTAGGAGTACCTGTATTAGTGTCTATTGTGTTCTTTATTATCTTTTACGTATGCTCACTCCTGGGCGAAAAATGGGCCAGGGAAGGCATTGTTATGATTCCTTACGGTGTATGGGCTGCTAATGCTATTTTGTTTGTCTGCGGCATATTCTTTCTGCGGCAAGCCAAAAATGATTCCCGTCTCTTTGAAGCTGATGTGTATAAAGTAGCCTTTAACCGTTTCAGAGATAAATTACTCAAAATGAACCGGCCTAAATCTGAGCGAAAAGTGGGGGTGCCAGGTTAATGAATACATATACTGGTCTATCATACTAGTGATTTGGATTTTAGTTGCTTTATTCCGGGTTAATCAGGATTAATAGATAGGCGATAGATACCAATATTAAAGCTGTGATAGAAAGTGTTTTAAAATCCTTATTAATTTGTACTCTGCACACTACTTATATAAATATTAATCTATTTGTTTATTTGGTTTTCAGTAATATAGCAGCTAAATTTGCGGTTTAACGAAAAAATAAAGGATATTCAATCTGTCTTACGATGTATTTGACCGCAGAAAAAAAACAAGAATTATTTGCCAATCATGGGATTGCAAAGCAAAAAGCGGATACGGGTTCTGCTGAATCACAAATTGCTTTGTTTACTTTCCGCATTAATCACCTGACTGAGCACCTGAAAACCCATAAAAAAGATTTCTCTACCAGACTGGGTTTGCTGAAACTGGTAGGTAAAAGAAGAAGGTTGCTGGATTATCTGGCACATACCGAAATAGAAAGATACAGAGCTATTATTAGTGAACTACAATTAAGAAAGTAAGATTTTAGCAAGAAGAGGGAATTCATACCAAGGGTTTCCCTCTTTTTATTTTATTGCCTCTGGCAAATTTATTTAAGGATAAGCTGCCACTTCCATCCCTTTTTGCGTAGTCCCCTGTATACGCTCTATTCACCTTTTTCTTACGATTTAAAGATTAACATATGTTACCAAATGTAATCACCAAAACCATTGAACTCGCCGATGGTAGAAAAATAACTATTGAAACCGGTAAACTTGCTAAACAAGCTGATGGCTCTGTTGTCGTTCGGATGGGCGATACTATGTTGCTGGCTACAGTAGTGGCCAATCAGGAAGCCCGGGAGGGCATCGATTTTTTGCCTTTATCAGTAGACTACCAGGAAAAATTTGCGGCGGCAGGAAAAATCCCTGGTGGATTCCTTCGTCGCGAAGGCAGGCTCTCAGACCATGAAATTCTGGTAAGCCGCCTGGTAGACCGTGCCTTACGTCCGCTTTTTCCCGACGATTACCATGCTGAAACACAGGTAAATATTTTTTTAATTTCAGCTGATCAGAATGTATTGCCAGATTCTCTGGCTGCCCTTGCCGCTTCTTCTGCCCTTGCCGTTTCAGATATTCCTTTTAATGGCCCTATTTCAGAAGTAAGAGTAGCCAAAATCGATGGCCAGTACCTGGTTAATCCTCCTGCTGACCAGCTCAGTAAAGCTACCCTTGATCTGATTGTGGCCGCTTCCTACGATGATATTACCATGGTAGAAGGAGAAATGAACGAAGTATCTGAGGAAGAAGTGCTGGAAGCTTTGAAAACTGCCCATGAAGCCATCAAACTTCAGGTGCAGGCCCAGAGAGAATTAACTGAACTGGTGGGTAAAACCCAGAAAAGAGTGTACTCTCATGAAGTAAATGATTCAGTACTAAAAGAACAATTATATTTATTGCTGTATGAAAAAGCTTATGCTGTAGCCAAATCTACTATTATTAATAAGCATGAGCGCAGTGAAGCTTTTAAAGCGATAAAACAAGCCTATATAGATTCCTTACCTGAAGATCATACCATTGACCTGGCCCTGGTAAGTAAATATTACCATGATATAGAGAAAGATGCCGCCAGAAACCTGGTGCTCAATGAAGGTGTACGTCTGGATGGCCGCAAACCAGACCAGATCCGTCCGATCTGGAGTGAAATTGATTATTTGCCTTCTGCGCATGGATCAGCCATTTTTACCCGTGGCGAAACTCAGTCTCTCACTACGGTTACGCTGGGCACCAAGCTGGACGAACAGATGATTGACAGTGCCATGCTAAGTGGATTCAATAAATTTATTCTGCATTATAATTTTCCAGGTTTCTCTACCGGCGAAGTAAAACCTAACCGTGGGCCGGGTAGGAGAGAAGTAGGGCATGGAAATCTGGCTCACCGGGCACTCAAGAAAGTACTGCCGCCAGATGAAGAAAATCCATATACCCTGCGGGTGGTATCAGATATTCTGGAATCGAATGGTTCTTCTTCCATGGCTACTGTTTGCGCCGGTACACTGGCGCTAATGGACGCTGGTATCAAAATTAAAGCGCCTGTTTCCGGGATAGCGATGGGGATGATCTCTGATAGCAAGACAAAAAAATATGCCATCCTGTCTGACATCTTAGGGGATGAAGATCACCTGGGCGATATGGATTTTAAAGTAACCGGTACAGCCAAAGGAATTACTGCCTGCCAGATGGATATTAAGGTTGATGGATTATCTTACGAAGTCTTGGCTCAGGCACTTGCCCAGGCCAAACAAGGCAGACTGCACATTTTAGGAGAGATGAACAAAACCCTTGCCGAACCAAAACCGGATCTGAAGCCGAATGCTCCCCGCTCAGTTACTGTTAAAATTGACCGTGATCAGATTGGAGCCGTTATCGGACCTGGTGGTAAAGTGGTACAGGATATTCAGAAAGAATCTGGCGCAACGGTAGTGATTGAAGAAAGGGATAATGCAGGGTATGTAAATATTTTTGCTGTAGATAAAGTAGCGATGGAGAAAGCGCTGAGACGGGTAAAAGGCATAGTTGCCATTCCAACCATAGGCGATGTATATGAAGGAAAGGTAAAATCTATAATGCCCTTTGGTGCATTTGTAGAATTTATGCCAGGCAAAGATGGACTGCTGCATATTTCTGAAATCAAGTGGGAACGCCTGGAAAAAATGGAAGGTGTATTGGAAGTAGGAGAGGAAGTAAAAGTGAAACTGGTGGATGTAGATAAAAAAACCGGTAAATACAGGCTTTCCAGAAAAGTATTACTGCCTAAACCGGAGGGTAAAACGGCTAACTCCTGAAATATATAGCCGGAAGGCAGAAAAAATACATGGTACACTTAATTTTTTACTTTGTATTTTCTGCCTTCCTCAATTATATTCAGTAGATTTACTAACTGACGTTTTATCAAAACTTATTATTGCCTGGCTTTAAAAAGACTTTGCTAAAATAGAATGCAAAAATCAACAGGAACTTTGAGTAAAAAGCCATCGTTCCTTTCGAGAGCGCGTACATCCTAAATTTTATAAATTGAATGAGACAACTTAAAATTAGCAAGCAAATAACCAATCGCGAGAGTCAGTCGCTCGATAAGTATTTGCAGGAAATAGGTAAAGTTGATCTGTTAACTCCCGACGAAGAAGTAGAACTAGCTAAGCGAATCCGGGAGGGTGATCAGCTTGCTTTAGAAAAATTGACCAAAGCCAACCTGCGTTTTGTGGTGTCTGTAGCCAAACAATACCAGAATCAGGGGTTGTCTTTAGGTGATTTGATCAATGAGGGAAACCTTGGTTTGATAAAAGCTGCGCAGCGTTTTGATGAAACCAGGGGTTTTAAGTTTATTTCCTATGCTGTATGGTGGATCCGTCAATCCATCCTGCAGGCTTTGGCTGAACAATCCCGTATTGTAAGGCTTCCGTTAAATAGAGTTGGCTCTTTAAATAAAATCTCAAAAACATTTTCTGAACTGGAACAAAAATACGAACGTGAACCATCGCCAGACGAACTGGCAGAAGTATTAGAGGTAACCACCTCAGAAGTAGTAGACACACTGAAGATCTCCGGAAGACATGTATCTATGGATGCACCTTTTGTACAAGGAGAGGAAAACAGCCTGCTTGATGTGCTGGAAAACGACAGTGAGGATACGCCTGATTCAGAATTAATTAATGATTCTCTCCGCCGCGAGGTACAACGTGCCCTTGCTACACTTACCATGCGTGAGGCAGAAGTAATCACCTTTTATTTTGGTTTGAATGGCGAACATGCCATGACACTGGAAGAGATTGGTGAAAAATTCAATCTTACCCGTGAAAGGGTGCGCCAAATTAAAGAGAAAGCTATCCGCCGCTTGCGTCATACGTCCAGAAGTAAAGCATTAAAGCCGTATCTGGGATAATTCTACTAATAAATATTACACGAAAGCCTTCCTGCAAAGGAAGGCTTTTTATTTTACACACTATTATGTGTCCTTTCTATTTGTATTCATCTAAACACTCAAAAAATCTATCAAAGGCTTTTTTTTATTGCCATTATAGGCAAGAAGCAATATTTTTGAGTATGTGAATCCTATACCATTTATTCTGCCATCGTTGCTCAGCATCCACTATTTAAAACTACCAAAACCTGGCTCACTTGGGTTATAAATTTCATCATTGTCAAAAGCCCAAATCAGATAACCGTTTAAAAAATTCTGAAACGAAGAAATAGATTTAGATGTCAGAAATATTGTCGGCCGTTTGTGAATCAGGCTTAGCATTTCGTCAATCTTTCCGGCATGAATTAATTTGATATTATCTACCTGGAACTCCATATATTATTTGTCACTCTTATAGCTAATATAATAGCAGAAGCTATAAACCAGATCATTATATTAGACTGATTTATAGCTTCTGTATATATTCTCAAAACGTAACTAATCTAACCGAATTAGAATACCTCCTGTATTTTATACTGCCTGTCGCGGAATTGAAAAGTATCGCCCTTTTTGAGCCCTACCATCGCCTGGAAAATAGGCGCAGATGTCGAAATAGGGAAATAGGTCTTATTATCTACTGTTACCTTTCCGATACTGACGGCAATAAAAAAATGCTGCTTATCTGTATGAACAATAGCGCCGGCTTCAATAATTGGTGTAAGGCTGTGTGCAGGCACTTGCTGCAACGTTTCCAGGTCATTTTGAGTAGTTTGCAACTGCATGGTATACATATCTCTGGTATGCTGCAATTGCTCCCTATAGGATACGAAACCTTCCTCCATTGAATCTTCACTGGTATTGGCATTCTCCTGAGCTTCCCGTATAGCCATTCGGGCCGTTTCTACCATGTTCTTCTGCATTCGAAGGCATTCATTATATATCTTAATCTTCAGGCTTAGTTTGTCTTCCATTATATCGTTGTAATTGTTCTGAATAAATGAATAATATAACTTTATTTATGAGTAGGGTGCAAAAATACATATTTTAAGCAAACACAGCACTTTTCAGGTAATTTTTGAAAGTCGTCCTGTGAAAGTTGTAGGATGATAGCTGAATAATAAGCATCAGAATTCCTTATACGTATCATTCCTATCAAAAGGTTAATAATAAATATTTAGCTGTAATTTTCCTATTACACCAGTCAGGAAAGATTGTTAACCAGTTTATTTCTTTCCTGTGTAATTTGAACAAAGGCCTCTTTGCATCCGTCGTGTAACTGCTTGATTTTATCAGGAATATATTCTGTATGCACTTCATTCACAGCCGCCTGCTCAATCTGCCATAATTCATGTTGTAAGTGTGACAGGCCCATACATACAAACACTGACTTGATCCGGTGCGCTATAAATCCTACTTGTTTCCAGTTCTGGCTTTGTGCACTGCTCTCCATTTGCTGAAGCGCTTCCGGAGTCTTTTCCAGGAACATATTCATCAGTTGCACCATAAACTCCGGATCGTTTAAACCAGCCTTTTGAACGTGGGAAATTTCAAACTTGTTACGGGGAGATATCTGTTGCTGCTCAGCAGGCACTGGTACATCTTTTCCTGCCAGTAACCGGCGGATTTTTGTAAACAATACCTCCGCATCAAAAGGTTTGGAAATAAAGTCATCCATACCAGCAGCAAGGGCTTGTTCTTCATCGCTTTTCAAGGCACCAGCCGTAAGGGCAATAATTGGAATGGCATTTTTTGGAGCAGGCATAGTAGAGCGGATATACTGGGTAGTAGCAAATCCATCCATTTCCGGCATCTGTATATCTACCAGTAACAGGTGGTAGTCTTTTATAGCCAGTTTCTCAATGCCTTCTTTTCCATTATTTCCAATATCAATTTGGATAGTAGGCAGCCATTTCTGTAAGGTATTTACCGCCAGTACCTGATTAATTGGATTATCTTCCAGCAACAAGATGGTCAGGTTTTCCGGAATAGCACCGGCTGCCGTATAATTTCTTGCCTGAACGTGTGTATTGTACATTCCTTTATCAAATGGCATAATTACTGAAAATGTTGATCCTTCATGTAGCCGGCTTTTTACCTGTATGGTGCCCCCCTGCAATTCTACGAGCTGTTTAACAATAGTAAGCCCAAGCCCAGTACCGCCGTATCTGCGGGTAGTATGGTCGTTGGCCTGTGAAAAGCTTTCAAATATCAGATGTAGCTTATCTTCAGCAATGCCAATTCCTGTATCTGTTACCTCAAATAATACCTGTATCTGCGTTTCTGTCTGATGAAGAAGTTGTGCTTTCAGATGTACACTGCCTTCTTCGGTGAATTTAATAGCGTTAGAAAATAAGTTTAGTAAAATCTGGTTCAACCGGACCGGATCGCCTAAGAACAGTTCGGGAATTTTTTTATCAATATGATAACTTACCTGCAGTTTCTTTTCCTCCATTCTGAACCGCAATGTTTCTATTACCGACCGGCACAATTGATCCAGGTGGATATTTACGCGTTCGAAGGTAATCTTGCCTGATTCTATTTTAGAAAAATCGAGTATGTCGTTAATAATTACCAGCAGGTTGTTGGCCGAATCTTTAATATAACGCACATATTCCCGCTGAGTGGTAGCCAGTACTGATTGTTCCAGCAAACGGGTAAAGCCAACAATGGCATTCATGGGGGTGCGTATCTCATGGCTGGTATTGGCCAGGAACTGATCTTTAAACCGCCTGGATTGTTCAGCTTGCAAAATTTCTTTCTGAACCAGTTCCTGAGCGCTTTGCATTTGATTCAGGTTTCGAGCTTCCAGCAAAGGCAATAAAACAATAGAAGCCATAGAAGTAAGCATTATTCCATATATTACGCTCTCATGTGGAATAAGCCATCCCAGGGTAATTACCTGCAAAGCCAGTTTACATACTAACAGAAAAGGCCATACTATGAATAAATATCTCCCAGCAAAATTGCCAGCCTGATGCTGCCGGTAAAGAGTACCCAGGGAGGCAAAACCAAAAAAACTACTCAATACAATACCTGCTATGCCACCAAGTGGAGATGGTAAAAAAGTTAGTGCTGCCAGTACTAATGCAGCAATAGGCATTTTTTCGATTACCTGAGTAAAAAACGATTTATCTTCATTGGAGGTAAAAAGGCTTCTAAGCAAAAAAGCGGCACTTGCCAGCCAGATGGCTGTAAATACTGCGCCAAACTGGTAAGCAAAAGAAACAGAGCCGGATACCTGAAATGTGGAAAACGGACCAGTGTAGATCCATGTAAATAATCCGGAAGCAGCAATATAGATAGTAGAATATAGATGAAGCCTTTTTTTGTTCTGCATGTAAAAATATAGCAACAGCTGGTACAGGATCATGGCAATGATAAAACCATAAAACAACACCTGTATATGTTCAGTAAGAGAATTTATTGATGAAAATACCGGTACCTGAGCTGGAAAATGGGCAAACACTTGTATTACCGGAACAAAGGCTGAAGATAAAGAGATAAGACAACAGCCATCTTGTTCTGGAGAAGGCAATACAGTTTGTATATGTTCTTTGGCTAGTAGCAAAAAAGGAAACAGAAATAGCCATATAAAACACAAACATCCTACAACAAAGCCATGGGTGTTTGTCAGAAATTGTTTCATAATATCTTTTAATGCCTGTAGAGGCGAAGTAAATAAAACAGGGTGTAGCGATCGTTCAAAAATGTAGGTTTGTAAGGGGAAAAGAATTGAATTTATTAAAGTAATTTTATCACAATAACCATGCAAATGTATAAATAATTTTATTGATAGACATCAAAAGGTAAAATTCAGCCCAAAAAACAACTTTTAATTAGTTATTTTCCAGCATTCTTCTTCTTGCTGTCAAGAGATTTATACAAATGTTATATTTTCTGGTTAAGAATAAAATACCTGGAAATAGGTAATTTTACACGCTTTCCATAACTTTAAATTCTAATTTGGTTATCAATCCTGGAAAATCTACTTAATTGACCAGCTATTATAGAATGGATTGATAGAAAGGGCAGCTCTTTTGAAAGCTCTGAAAATAAACTGTATATTGAGAAGTGTAGGATTGATTATTTGCAGGACGGTAATAAGCAAGGCAATCGAAACCGGAGAAAGTTCAAAATCAGGTGTAACTATATTTTCTTGATTAACCGAACAAGCGTTTTAAATAATGATAGATGAATATTCACACTACTGACTTACTGAAACGCTTAAAGAATACATTGTTTGATGACCATATTGCAGATTGTACTTAATGTCAATTTTTATTTGTCCGATCGTATATTTAATCAGCCTGTAATACAATAATCCTGTAAGTCAGTAATTTCTTAAACAATGCAGAAGAGAATACAGTCATTTTTTTTAAATATTAAAAATAAGCAGGCTTCGCAGCAGAATACGGTAGCCCGGGAGATGATGGAGTATAGTCAGGCAAAAAATATAGGATTATTATTCAGAGGAGAAGAAAATGAATACCAGGTTTTTAATCAGCTGGTAAAACGGTTAACAAATGAAGGTAAGCATATAAAAGCACTTACCTATTTTGAGCAGATGCAGAGTACTGGTTATGATTTCAACTTCGATTATTTTACCAAAGAGCAGATTTCAGCTACTGGCAACATCAAAAGCGATAAAGTGAGCCGGTTTATGGAAAACAGATTTGATTATTTATTTTGTATCCTGCGACAGCCATTTTTGCCTTTCGATTATATTTTGTTGCAGAGTAAAGCCAGGTACCGGATTGGATTATCGCAGGAAGAGAAGCCGGAATGTTTTGAGTTTATGATGAAACCTCAGCCAGAACAATTATTATCAGAGGCCATCGATCAGTTGTTGCAGTATACACAAGCATTAACTCTACAGGAAGGATATGCCGGAAAAATAAAAAAGCAGGGTGGCCGGGCATAATGTGCAACAGATAGTATTGTACTGGAGGAAATAAAGTAAAATCAATATAATGTACAGATGAGAAGTAAATTTTTAGGAACAGGAGTAGCCTTAATTACGCCATTTCAGGCGAATGGGGAGATAGATTTTGGAGCCATGAGACGCCTGCTCGAACATGTTTCACAGGGAGTAGTTGATTATCTGGTTGTGTTGGGAACCACAGGCGAATCAGCTACTCTAAATGAAGCTGAAAAGAAAGATATACTGGCTTTTGTAAAAGCAAATAATCCCAAACGCTTGCCCATTATGTATGGCCTGGGCGGTAATAACACCAGAGAAGTTCTGGAACAAATACACCAAACCGACTGGCAAGGCGTTGATGCTGTACTTTCTGTAAGTCCGTATTATAATAAACCTTCCCAGAGAGGCATTTACGAACATTATGTTTCTATAGCTGATGCCTGCCCGGTTCCGGTCGTACTATATAATGTACCTGGCAGAACCCAGTCTAATGTTACGGCAACTACTACTTTGAAACTTGCTACCCATCCGAATATTATCGGTATTAAGGAAGCATCGGGAGATTTAATTCAGTGTATGGAGATAGCCAAAAATAAGCCCTCAGACTTTTTGTTAATTTCAGGCGATGACCTGTTGACCTTACCAATGGTGTCTTTTGGAGCTATTGGGGTTATATCTGTACTGGCTAATGCGTTTCCAGCTATATTTACACAAATGGTGAACGAAGCCCTGGATCACCAGCTGGAAAGTGCAAGCAGGCACTTATTCCGCTTTTTAGCTATCAATCCGCTTATGTATGAAGAAGGGAATCCGGTAGGGTTGAAGCAGGTATTGCAACAAATGGGTATTTGCCGGAATGAAGTACGTTTGCCATTGGCACCAGCTTCCGAGCCACTCATAGCTAAGATAACAGCTGCCTTAATGGAATTTGAACCTGTTTTCCAGCCGGTAAGTGTGGCGAAAAGTTTTTAAGAAGGGATCATTAACTAGTATCTGCCTACGCTGTTGGTTTTAGAGAATTCCTCTACCAGGAGCTACTAATAAAAAAAGTGCCTTTTGCCGGGCACTTTTTTATAAAGAAAGGTTGGAAAATTACTTTTTAGCAGCCGCTTTCTTAGCAGGGGCTTTTTTAGCAGCAGGCGCCTTTTTAGCAGGGGCATCCTTAGCAGCTGTGGTAGTATTTTTCGTGTTTTGTACTTGTACCCGGATATCCTGGGCGAGGTTCTTAAGATCTTGCATTCCTTTCCTTACTCTCGTTCCGGCGGCCTGGTTACCCTTGTCATAAAATTTTTCGAAGTCTCCCTCTAATGACATCACTAGGTCTCTTATTTCATCAAATCTTTTCATTCGTATAGTTTTTAAGGTTAAGAATATGATTTAACATTGCCCGAATATAATAATTAAAATAACACGCACAAATTTGTATATAAAAAAAACGTGATTTTTTGCTAGAAAATCACGTTTTACAGGCATTTTTGTCTACAATTCCGATATTTAAGCCATTATGGGCAATGCACCGGCTGCATAAACGCCCGATTTAAGCTTATCTGATACTGCATCAAAGGCATCCAGGGTGCGATTCACATCTGCCAGGGTGTGTACAGCTGTAGGGATCAGCCGGAGCAAAATGACCCCTTTTGGTACAACCGGGTAGATTACTACTGAACAGAAAATGCTATAATTTTCCCGCAGGTCAATAATCAGGTTATGTGCTTCTACTGGTCCGCCGCTCAAAAATACGGGTGTTACCGGGGATTGTGTTTTTCCAATATTAAAGCCTCTTTCCCGCAGTCCGCTTTGTAAAGCTTTCACAATTACCCACAGCTTTTCCCGCAATTCGGGTTTGCCACGCAAAAGTTCAAGCCTTTTTAAGGCGCCTACCACTAAGGGCATAGGTAAGGCTTTGGCAAATACCTGAGAACGAGTATTATACCGCAAAAATTCTATTACTTGTTTTTCACCGGAAACGAAAGCTCCAATGCTGGCCATCGATTTAGCAAAGGTGGAAAAATACAGGTCAATTCCATCCTGAGCTTCTTGTGCTTCACCTACGCCGGCACCAGTTTCTCCCATCGTTCCAAATCCGTGGGCATCATCCACCAGGAGGCGGAAACTGAATTTTTGCTTCAGTTCAATGATTTCTTTCAGTTTACCCATATCGCCCGACATGCCGAATACGCCTTCAGTAATGACCAGAATAGCGCCACCGGTTTCAGCGGCTAATTTAGTAGCCCTTCCCAGTTGTTTTTCCAGACCGGCAATATCGTTATGTGGATATACAAAACGTTTGCCCATATGCAGGCGTACGCCATCAATAATACAAGCATGCGATTCGCTATCATATACAATTACATCATGGCGGTCAATCAGGGCATCTATCACCGACATAATTCCCTGATACCCATAATTCATCAGCATGGTATCTTCTTTCTTCACAAAGCTGGATAGTTCAGCTTCCAGTTTTTCGTGCATACTGGTTTCTCCCGACATCATTCTGGCACCCATCGGATAACCAAGCCCCCATCTTTCTGCTGCATCTGCATCCGCTTTGCGCACCTCCGGATGATTGGCTAAACCAATATAATTGTTCAGGCTCCAGTTTAACACGTCTTTCCCTCTGAATTTCATGTGAGGGCCAATTTCTCCTTCCAGTTTAGGAAAAGCAAAATATCCATGAGCCACTTTTGAGTATTGCCCCAAAGGACCTCTGTCTGATAATAATTTTTCAAATAAATCCACTTGCAAACGGTTTAAATGATGAAAAATAGTTTGGATTTAAGTATGTATAATACAGGCAAATGTACAAGTAAATCCCGACGAAAACAAAGTATGAAGGCTTTGCTCCAATTTTTATTATAGTAATTTTCTGTTCTTTTCACTTTTTATTTATCGCCTGATGATTTCTACTCCTGAAATTCTGTAAACCTAATCTCCTAAAATGAGTAACCAGACAGAGAGCTTGCAAAATTTTACATATACAAGTAATAAGGTTGAAGAAGGCCGATAAAATCTTGTGTATAGGTGCCAGACTCATTTTTGATGAACAAATCCTTTTCTTCAGGATGTGTTTCTGTAAAGGAAAATGTGCTGATAATCCGTAACAATTTGCCTTCCTGCTTTTCAGCTATATATAGTTTTTCAGAAGGAAATAGTTTTACTTCTCTGGCAGCCTCTTCCAACAAACTCATCTCATGCCTGGGCAGCATTACTATAAACTTCCCATGCTTTTCCAGCAGGTAGGAGACAAGTACAGCCAGTTCTGATAAGCCCAGAGATTCGCTGTGCAAAGCCACATTCTGCCGGGTTTCCTTACGCTTCAAATGGTTGGCGAAGAAAGGAGGATTAGATATAATCAGTTCATATTTTTGCTGCGGACGCATCGTAAAAGCCTGTATACTGGAATGAATTACTCGGATCTGACTACTAAAGGGGCTTTCCAATATATTTTCGGTAGCCTGCTCATAAGCAGATTTATCTATTTCTACAGCATCAATGTGAGCTTTGCTTCGTTGTGCCAGCATGAGTGCCAATAATCCGGTGCCAGTGCCAATATCTAGCATATGGGCAGCTCCTTCAACCGGTGTATAAGCGCCCAGTATGCAGGAATCTGTACATACTTTCATGGCACAGCGGCTCTGGTTAATGCGGAATTCCTTAAATTGAAAATAATCGTTAGGCATAGGTAATACTATATCGTTATTGGTTGTTTCTTAATTAGTTGTTGGTAATAGATTTGGAATATGCCGGAAATAAAATTCAATACAAGCAACAAAGCATATAGAATGAAAGTTTTTTAAGTGTTCATCCACTTTGCAAAAAAGCTTTTCACATTTATAACTATATAATAAATAACCATTCAATTTTGCTTGGATGCAACCAAATTAAACAATCAGGGGTCATGCAGGTAGACTTGGTTTAGCTGTAAATAGGCACTAACTTGCAATGTTCCGGCGCTGTTTTAACAGAATCCAAGAATTAACAATTATCACTTTATCTACTATATCTTTTACGTACGAATGAAAAAAACTAATTTTTTGATGGGCGTTTTTGCCCTGATGTTGATGATGCAGGGATGTTTCAAACAAGGAGAAACCACAGATGAGCGGAAGGCAAAAGAAAATGACGAGCAGATCAGGCAATATCTCGAATCTCACACAGATATTAATGCAGAAAGGCAACCCGATGGCTTGTATATTGATAAAACAGAAGAATATCCTACTAACACAGAGCCTAAAACCGGCGACCAGGTATATGTGCATTATGTAGGCCGTGTGCTGAATGGAGCCATATTCGACAGTTCTGATACGAAAACTAATAAACCTCTTATTTTTGGATTGAATAATAATTCGATCATTTATGGATTTAACAAAGGGGTGAGCCTGATGCGCAAAGGAGAAAAAGCTACTATTTTTGTGCCCTCCTACCTGGCTTATGGCAATGCAGCTTATGACAAAATTCCGGCTTATTCAGTGCTGCAATTTGATTTGCATCTGCAAGATGTATTGACTGAAGATGGAGCATTGAAACGTTATATTGAGGAAAACACTATTGATAGTGTAGTAGCCAGAACATCAGGTTTGTATTTTGCTTTTACCGATACAACTTCAGTTTCTGGTGCGGTTACTCCTAAAGGAGGAGAAAAGGTTAGTGTAACATATAAAGGCTATTTTCTAAACGGCAGTAAATTTGATGAGTCGGCAGCTAATACCCCTTTTGTTTTCACCATTGGAAGCCAGGGATCTATTAAGGGTTTTGAAGAGGGTATAACTTTAATGAAAGTAGGACAGAAAGCTACCCTGATGATGCCTTCTTCTCTGGCCTATGGGACTAATGGCAGCCGCAGTATACCTCCGTATACACCGCTTATTTTTGAGGTAGAACTGATAAAAATCGAGTAACGTGTTTGTGGCTTTCACTGAAATAATAGGTGAAAGTATAATTTGTAAAATGAAGATGTATATCAAAAAGCTGCTTCCGATTAGGAAGTGGCTTTTTTTATGTGAAAGGTGTTTTTCTTTGTCCGGAAGCGTACAAAAAGTGTCCGTTTCCGGACAATATTTTTAACTTTATATTATTGTGCATAGAATGTAATATGTTGACAAACAGCTGTTTTGTTAATAAGGCAAGTTTGTTGAAGGAGGAGTCTCATTTACTTATAATTGGGCAGCGGCAATAGCCTTAGAAAAGCATACCGAAAACTACTACAGCGATGGGCAAACCTGTAAACAGCCTGAGAAACAAGTAAATTCCGGAATCCGGATTACATGATTCAAGGACAAGCATGATGTGTAATGAGTAAGCCTGTTAATCCTAAAATCCTATTAATCGTGGTTCCATATAAATATTTTTAACAAGGTGCAACCTAAGTCTATTTCTTTCATCTAATACCTGTTCCATATATCATCAACGCTTATACTTATATACGATCTCCTTATGAAAAAGCTGTCCACTTTCCTGTTATTGAATCTGCTGATTGTAGCCGCCTTTGCACAGAATAAAATTGATGCGAAAACCATTATTGATAAATTGAATAAAGGCGAAGCTGTTTCGTACCAGAATGCAGAAATTACCGGCGACCTTGATTTTACACACCTACAGAATATGCAGATCGAAAAAGGAAGCAAAAACAATGACGACGATGACTATAAAACCTATCGCAGTGAAGTAAAGTCGAGCATTCGTTTTGTAAACTGCCGCTTTACTGGCCCAGTGCTGGCATATTACTCTGAGCAAGACAAAGCTACTTACAATGCCGACTTTAAAGATGATGTGATATTTGAAAATTGCGTGTTTGAGAAGGAAAGTGCATTTAAGTATTCCCAGTTTGAAAAAAATGCCTCCTTCAAGCAATCTAAATTCAACAAAGAAGCTTTATTCAAATACAGCAAATTTGCCACTGGTCCTGATTTTAAAAACACCACTTTTGAAGATGCTGCCAATTTCAAATATGCCAAGTTCCCCAAAGGTGTAACGTTTGAAGGCGCTACTTTTAAAGAGGAAGCGGTTTTTAAATATGCTGATTTTTCAGATGGGGTACGGTTTACCAAAACTACCTTTAAAGGCTTTTCCGATTTTAAATACACCAAATTTTCCGAACCTCTGGAACTGTCAGATGTCTCTTTTAGCGGCGATGAAGATTTTAAATATGCCAAAGTAGATGGCAAAAATTTTTCCTCTTACCTGCTTAAAAATAAATAACTCCATCCATTGACTAAGGTTCTCATTTTTTAAATAAGCGCATTTTTTAGTATGCTCAAAAATTATATAACCATTGCTTTCCGGAATTTGCTCCGGCAGAAAGGGCACACGGCCATTAATATAGCTGGTTTAGCTATTGGCATTGCTACCTGTATGCTCATTATGCTTTTTATACAGGATGAGCTGAGTTATGACAAATTCAATGAAAAAGCCGACCGGATTTACCGGATTAATTTCATTGGAAAACTCAATGGCGAAGACCTGAGATTTCCCTTGGCACCAGCCCCGGCCGCTCAGATGCTGAAAACGGATTATCCGGAAGTACAGGAAGCTACCAGGGTACGTGTGAGTGGAAGTCCGCTGGTGACTTATGAGAATAACACCTTTAAAGAAAATTCATTTGCCTATGTAGATTCTAACTTTTTTCAGGTATTTACCATTCCTTTTCTGAAAGGAAATCCGAAAACCGCCTTAAATGAGCCGAATACCGTTGTTATCAGTCAGGAGCTGGCTAAGAAATATTTCGGTAATCAGGAACCTGTTGGCAAAGTACTGCAATTCAAAGCCTGGCAACAAAGCTATAAAGTTACCGGGGTAATCGACAAAGTGCCCAGCTATTCGCATTTTCATTTTGATATGTTTGCTTCCATGTCCAGCCTGGAAGAATCTAAACAGCCTGTATTTGTAAGTTTTAATTTTCACACCTATCTGGTATTGCCCAAAGGCTACGATTACAAACAGCTGGAAGCAAAACTGCCGCAGGTGGTAGATAAATATATGGCACCCCAGCTTCAGCAGTTTATGGGTATTAATTTTGAGGAGCTAAAGAAAAAAGGCGACCATGCTGGTTTATTCCTCCAGCCACTTACCGATATTCACCTGCATTCTAATTTTCAGCATGAGCTGGAGCCGGGCGGTGATATTCAGTATGTATATATTTTTGGTGCTATTGCCCTGTTCATGTTGCTGATTGCCTGCATTAACTTTATGAATCTGTCGACGGCGAGTGCGGCCAAACGGGCCAAAGAAGTAGGGATACGTAAAGTATTGGGATCAGTAAAACAACAACTGGTAGGCCAGTTTCTGGTCGAATCTATCTTGCTGGTGTCGTTTTCGCTGGTATTGGCCGTTGTACTGGTTTTTCTGGCGATTCCGGTATTCAACAACCTGGCTGATAAACAACTGAGTTTACTTTCTTTTGTCAATCCTTTCTTAATCCTGGGCTTACTCCTGTTTGGCTTGCTGGTAGGGGTAATTGCTGGCAGTTATCCGGCATTTTTTCTTTCTTCTTTCCAGCCTATCGAAGTATTAAAAGGTAAAATGACTGTAGGCGGAAAAACCATTGGCTTGCGTAGCGCCCTGGTGGTGTTCCAGTTTTTTATTTCTACCAACCTGATTGTTGGTACGGCCGTGGTGTACGAACAACTGACCTATATTCAGCACAAAAAGATAGGCTATGACAAAGACCAGTTAATGGTAATACATGATACCTATGCCCTTGATAAAAATGAGGAGGTATTCAAACAACAGTTACTCAGAGATTCCAGGGTGGCCAGTGCAAGTATTTCCAGCTATATTCCAGCAGGACCTACCAACTGGAATAATTCTGTCGTACAGCCGGAAAACAATAATTCGCAAAGTGTAACCACCCAGCAATATCAGGTAGATCATGATTATGTGCCTACCTTAGGAATGGAGATAGTGAAAGGGCGTAATTTCTCTAAAGATTTTCCAACTGATTCAACAGCTGTGATTATTAATGAAGCTGCCATGCGTGCCTTCGGCTGGAGCCAGGACCCACTCAACAAAGTAATAGGGCGCTTTATAGACAACAAAGGCAATAAACTCAACTATCGGGTAGTTGGCGTAGTAAAAGATTTTCATTTCGAATCGCTGCACCGTACCATTTCCCCATTACTGATGTTTCTGGGCGATAATGGCGGTTCTGTCATTGTGCGTTCCAAAACCAAAGATGTGGAAGGGTTGCTCTCTACCATGAAAAACCAGTGGAGCCAGTTTGGTTCAGGTTCTCCATTTGCCTATTCTTTTATGGATGAGCGTTTTGCCGAAACCTATGAAGCGGAGCAGAAAGTAGGACGTATCATCGGCATTTTTGCTGGTATCACCATTTTTGTGGCTTGTTTAGGCTTATTTGGCCTGGCTACTTTCACTGCCCAGCAACGCACCAAAGAAATAGGTATCCGTAAGGTATTGGGCGCCTCGGTATTTAATATCACCCTGCTGCTTTCTAAAGAATTTTCTAAACTCGTATTGATCGGATTCCTGATTTCTGTGCCGGTTTCCTGGTATGCGATGCACAAATGGCTGGAGAATTTCGCCTATAAAATTAATGTGGGGATTGGGGTATTTGTAGTAGCTGGTTTATTGGCTTTGTGTATTGCCTGGCTTACAGTAAGTTACCAGTCTATTAAAGCAGCATTAACCAATCCGGTGAAAAGTTTACGAAGCGAATAAAGTTTGTCTGGAACCAGGATTTGCCAGATTAAGGAATTTACAGGATTAATCAACACCACATTATAATCCTGTAAATCAGATTATCTGCGTAATCCAGGTTCCAGACAAATAATCTTGTTCATCCTTCCGATTCAATAAATCCAGGTTCCAGACTTTTTTCTGTATATTTCAGAATGAAACCGTTCATTCTACTCTCCTGTATTGCCATTTTTCTGGCCTGCCAAAACAAACCTGAACCTGCTGTTCCTGCTAAACCGGTTATAGTTGAAACTCCACCAGATGAAGTTTTTCCACCGTCTGCTTATACCCAACTAATCTGGAGTGATGAATTTGACGGTTCAATTATTAACCTTACCAAATGGCAGCATGAAATAAATGACAATGGGGGCGGGAATAATGAATTACAATATTATACAGCCGAGCCTGCCAATTCATTTGTAAAAGATGGAAATCTGGTGATCGAAGCCATAAAGGAAACCTATAAAACCAGGTCGTATACCTCTGCCCGGCTCAATACCAAAAACAAAGCTGACTTTAAATATGGCAAGATAGAAGTCCGGGCAAAGCTGCCGAAAGGACAAGGGGTATGGCCTGCTATCTGGATGCTGCCCACCGACGAAGAATTCGGCGGATGGCCCAAAAGCGGAGAGATAGACATTATGGAACTTGTCGGACATAAGGCTAATACGGTACATGGCACAGTTCATTACGGTCAGGCATGGCCCAATAATCAATACAAGGGAACTTTTACTGTACTTCCAGCTGGCGATTTCTCCAATGATTTTCATGTGTTCTCTATCGTCTGGGAGAGAAATCTGATCCGATGGTACCTGGATGAAACCCAGTTTTTCAGCATTAAACCGGCAGATCTGTCTCCTCATCATTATCCCTTCAATGCCAGATTCCATCTGCTACTAAATGTAGCGGTTGGCGGCAACTGGCCTGGAAATCCGGATGCAACTACTGTTTTTCCGCAGCGAATGCTGGTAGATTATGTGCGGGTATACCAGCGAAAAGAATAATAACACAGAATGGTAAGCTTTCTCTTACATCCAGGTATACATATTCACCAATAACTATTAACGAATAACTTGCTACTTGATCCGCCGTATGAACCACCGCTTTTCTATTCTTATATTTATTGTTGCCATTTTTTTACAGGGCATTAACCTTTTTGCCCAGGAAAAACCGGTACCTAAATCTCCGCCCAGGACAGAAGGAGAAGGACCTTTTAACCAGCTTATCATCCGGGGCGTAACCTTAATCAATGGTACTGGTGCTCCACCTATCGGACCAGTCGATATTGTGGTAGAAAAAAACAAGATTAAAACGATTAAAGTGGTTGGCTATCCGGGTGTTCCTATCAAAGCCGAAAACCGCCCGAAAGCCAATCCGGGCGACAAAGAATTGAATGCAGAGGGCATGTACCTAATGCCGGGCTTGATTGATATGCATGGTCATATCGGTGGCGCTGCCCAGGGAACCACCGCCGAATATGTATTCAAGCTCTGGATGGCTCATGGCATTACTACCATCCGTGATCCTTCCTGTGGCAACGGCCTCGATTGGGTACTGGAACATAAAAATAAAAGTATCCAGAATACCATTACTGCACCCCGTATTGAAGCCTATGCGTATTTCGGCCAGGATGCCAAAACGCCTGTATCTTCTCCCCAGGAAGCCAGAGAATGGGTAAAGAACATAGCAAAAAGAGGCGCAGACGGTATTAAGTTTTTTGGTGCCCGTCCGGATATTATGCAGGCAGCTTTAGCGGAAGCAAAAACGTCCGGATTACGTTCAGCTTGCCACCATGCTCAAATGGATGTAGCCTGGCTAAATGTACTGCAAACGGCTAAAATGGGGCTTACCTCTATGGAACACTGGTATGGTCTGCCAGAAGCATTATTCACTGACCGCACGATACAAAATTATCCAACTGATTACAATTACAACAATGAACAGCACCGCTTTGGTGAGGCAGGTACTTTGTGGAAGCAAGCTGCCAAGCCCTATTCTGAGAAATGGAACCAGGTGATGGATGAACTTATTGCCCTGGATTTCACTATTGATCCCACATTTAACATTTATGAAGCCAACCGGGAACTGATGCTGGCCCGCCGGGCAGAATGGCACGATGAGTATACGCTGCCTTCACTGTGGGAGTTCTATCAGCCCAGCCGCATTTCTCATGGCTCTCACTGGCACGACTGGGGCACCGAACAGGAAGTGGCCTGGAAAGAAAATTACCGCCTGTGGATGACCTTCGTAAACGAATATAAAAACCGCGGTGGCCGGGTAACTACCGGTTCAGATTCGGGCTATATTTTTCAACTCTATGGATTTGCGTTTATCCGCGAACTGGAATTATTACGGGAAGCCGGTTTTCATCCGCTGGAAGTGATCCGGGCAGCTACGTTGAAAGGCGCTGAGGCCCTGGGATTAGCCAGCGAGATTGGTTCGGTGGAAGTAGGTAAACTGGCTGATTTTGTGATCGTAGAAGAAAATCCGCTTCAAAACCTGAAAGTACTCTATGGTACCGGCGCCATTAAACTCACCGCCGATAACCAGGTAACCAGGGTAGGAGGGGTGAAGTATACCATTAAAGACGGTATTGTATACGATGCCAAGAAACTTCTGGCCGACGTACGCAAAATGGTAAGTGAAGCCAAATCTGCTTCCAACTATCAGATGGCACAACCGGGAATGAAAAAGTAGCAATGCAGCTGTTTTAAATAGTTTATGCAGATAAACTACTGATAATAAGTATTGTATGTTATATTATTTCTGATTAATTTTTGGTAAGAATAACGGTACATGCCGTTTTTATCCTGAGTAAGCTTTCTGAAAGGAGTGTAAGCCGTTCTTCTTTGTAGAGATTTTTATGTTGATAAATGAAAATAGAGAGTGCGCATTTTTTACACCATCCATACCATTTTGAAACCATTTTTATGAAAAGAAATACTTTCCTCAATACATTTTTAACTGCAAGTGCTTTTGTAGCTACCCCTTTCCATCTGCTGGCAAAAAACATAAGAAAATTCAGAGAAGATAAAGGGTTTAAAGTAGAGGCCGGTAAAGACCGGGCGGGTAAACCTATTTTGCTCTTTGAAGGAGATACTTTTACATGCAAAGTGTCTACCAGAGATACAGATGGGGACATGTATGTATTTGAATCAACCAGAACAAAGAAGGGAGGACCTTCTTATCATTACCATTTCGATCAGGATGAGTGGTGGTATGTGCTGAAAGGCGAGTTTTTGTTTAAAATAGGGGATAAAACCTTTACGGCTAAAGCCGGCGACAGTGTGTTTGGGCCAAGGATGGTGCCTCATGCATTTTCTAAAACTGGCGAAGGAGAAGCTACCCTGCTGATGTTTTTTCAGCCTGCCGGTAAAATGGAAGAAATGTTCATCAAGATCAGTCAGGGAGTAGCCAAAAATATGTCTGAGGAAGAGCAGGATAAGTTCCGGGCAGAACATGGTATCAAACGGGTAGGTCCTCCGATTGATTATATGAAAAAATGGTAAGCTTTTGTGTAAAAAATAATCCCGCAGATCATTTATCAAAGAATCAACTATGTATGCAGTGGGGATAGGTATATTTGGCAATCTTCAATGGAATAACAATCGTTTTGTAGGCGATACCCCCACTACCACTGATATTTTAGGGCCTTTTTACAGGCCAGGTGCGCCATCCCGGCGGAATCTTAACCCTCCTGGTTTTCGGGGTGAAATTCTGCATTTGGCAGGTACCATCTACAAAGAAGATGGAAAAACGCCGGCCAGTAAAAGTCTGATTGAAATCTGGCAATGCAATGAGCAGGGACTGTATGATAATGTATCAGATGAATATGTATACAGAGCCAAACAGGAAGCAGGTGCAAATGGAAAGTACGCTTTCATTACCTCTATTCCAGTCGCTTATCCCACTGAAAACAACCCAAACCAGTTTCGTCCGGCTCACATTCACATGCGTATTTCTGCGGAGGGATTACAGGATTTAATTACACAAATTTATTTCAAAGGCGATCCCCATTTAGCAACCGATCCCAGTACAAAATCTCCGTTATCGGTGAATAGAATTATGACCCTGCAAAAAGTGAAGGAGAAGGAAAGTAAACTGCAATTTGACATCGCTTTACGGAAGGAGTACTTGCCTGATTAGCAGGTTTTTCATAAAGTATCAGGTGTGTATAAAATGAATGATGGATCGATGATGGAATTTTACAAGGAAGGCAATCTGCTGTTCTATAAAACAAACAACCAAATATGGGGTGGTTTGGCATATAGTGGCAACAATACATTTATTGGCGGTGTAAACGACACGGAAGCCATATTTGAACTGTTACCTCAAGGAAAAGCAAACTTACGGTTTCGATTCTCCAGAAGAAGGGAGCTTAAACTGGAAGGATCTAAAATATATAGTTATTAATGTGAATCAAGAGTAGAAAAGGCAGAATAGCAAAGAAAGGTAAGTTTGTAGAATGCTACAACTACAACTCATCAGACTCTATTACTATATCTACCACTGCTATGATACACAGACTTGTCTGCATTATCAACGCATGAGCAATAATTATTCACCTGTATTCACAGACCAGGAAGTGATAACAATGTACCTGTTTGGCATCCTGCAGCGCAGATTCACTAGTAAAGATAGTTATGAGTATATTGCCAACCATTGGTTAGATCGGTTTCCTGATCTGCCTTCTTATCAAGCTTATAAGAAACGATTAAATGACTTATACTGGCAATTTGAGGTCATAGCTAAAGAATTGATAAGTACTCTTTCTTATGGGGACTGCTATATTGACGTAAGCTTAGCCGATTCTTTGCCCATTATCCTTTCTAAGAGGCCTTGCCATGCTAAAGTGGCTTTACAGGTAGCCGATAAAGGATATTGTGCCACAAAAAAACTTTATTATCATGGTCTTAAGCTACACTTTTTAGGAGCAGATTGCTATCAAGGTTTGCCTCAGGCTCAGTATATAGGCTTTAGCCAGGCTTCCGCTAATGACTTATCTGTGTTAAAACCAATACTTAGCCAACTAAAAACATGTAAAGTGATGGGAGATAAAATCTATGCTTCAAAAGCCTTCAATCAACAGGTAAGCAGGCAACAGGTAAGCAGGCAACAGGTAGAAATACTTACCCCTGTTAAACTCAAAAAAGGACAAAAATATTTAGAAGCAGCTGATAAACTGTTTTCCCGCTATATTAGTACGGTTAGGCAACCTGTGGAAGCCTTTTTCCATTGGCTGAATGAAAAAACGGCTATTCAAACCGCTTCTAAAGTTCGTTCAGAAAAAGGCCTTTGGGTGCATTGTTTTGGCAGAATTACCGCTGCCCTTTTTATTTTGGTTTTCAACTCTTGATTCACATTATTAATTATCTTTTATTCACCTAATTTCAAGCAGGAAGCAAATGGATTATAGCTTCTTTCATAGGAAATATAGTTAACCTAAAATTAAATTCAGTACTAATACAAAGAAATGATATAATTATTTAGTTCTTCTAGTCCTCTAATCTATGGAATATGTTCAGCTCCTTATTGGCATTTTATTAATAATTGTGTTCAGTTGGTTGTTGGTCAGAAATTTCAACAGAAAAGGCTTTATGAACGCACTATTGCGAATCGACACCATAGGCGGAATGGTTGCCGGGCTTTATCTTTTCATTACCTCTATACTGGCTCTTTTAAGGTAAATCTTAGGTAGAACTTTTTGGTACACAATTTATTTAAGTATGAGGCGATTGCCATTCTGTAACAACCACCACAACAAGCTATGAAGAAGGTAATACTATATTTACAAGCCCTATGTTTGAGTTTATCTGTAATTCTTCCTCTGTCATGCAAGCAGAAAAATACAGAAGTATCAAAAGAAGGTATTGACCAGCTGGGTTTGAAGCGGGGAGAGATCATTACCTGCGGACCTCCGGATCAGGAATTTGGGGCACTTGCGGTTTCCTTTGAAACATCTTGCGGCCAAACGGAAGATTTTAACCTGGCCATGGCATTGCTGCATTCCTTTGAATATGATGAAGCTGAAAAAATATTTGCCAGAATCATTGATGCCCAACCCGATTGTGCGATGGCTTACTGGGGCGTAGCTATGAGCAACTTCCATCCCCTGTGGACGCCTCCGGCAGAACCAGAACTCAAAAAGGGAGCAAATGCCATTGCCCTGGCCAGAAAGATCACCCAAAAGACAAATAGGGAATCAGACTACATTGAGGCCATATCCGCCTATTATACAGACTGGGATAAACTGGATCACCCCACCAGGAGCCAGAAGTTTGAAAAGGCCATGCAACAACTCTACACCTCTTATCCCACCGATAAAGAAGCCGCTATTTTTTACGCATTAGCCTTGAATGCAGCCGCTGATCCTTCGGATAAGACATTGAGTAAGCAAAAGAAAGCTGGCTCTATCTTACAGGCGCTGTATAGTAAAGAACCCAATCATCCGGGTATTGTGCATTATATTATTCACACCTTCGATTCTCCGGAACTGGCCGATATTGGGTTGGCAGCTGCCAGAAAATATGCGTCTGTGGCTCCTTCTTCTGCCCATGCCCTACATATGCCTTCGCACATTTTCACCCGCCTGGGGCTTTGGGACGAATCTATCAAGTCCAACCTGGCTTCTGTTTCTTCCGCTCAGTGTTATGCTGAGGCTTCAGGTATCAAAGGGCATTGGGATGAGGAATTGCATGGGATAGACTATCTGATGTATGCCTACCTGCAAAAAGGCGACAATGAGCTGGCTAAACAGCAATGGGAGTATCTGAAAACGATAAAGGAAGTATCTCCGGTAAATTTTAAAGTGCTGTATGCTTTTGCAGCGTCACCTTCCAGGTATGTATTGGAGAACAAACTCTGGAAAGAAGCGGCAACTCTGGAAACACAACCTGCTAATTTTCCCTGGGAAAAATTTCCATGGCAGAAAGCCATCATTCATTTTGCCAGGCTCCTGGGCAATGTGCATACCGGATATATTGATTCGGCCAAAGCTGAATTAATAACGCTCCATCAACTTCATGATAATTTATTAGCACAAAAAGATACTTATAAAGCCAACCAGGTAGACATTCAACAGAAAGCAGGCGAAGCCTGGATTAAGTTTAAGGAAGGCAAGCAGGATAAAGCACTGGAACTTATGCAAATGGCAGCTGAAATGGAAGACAAAACCAAAAAACATCCCGTAACACCAGGAGAAGTAATTCCAGCCAGAGAATTATTAGCGGACCTGTTGTTGCAACTAAACAAACCTGAACTGGCACTGCAAGCCTATGAAGCAGATCTGAAAACACATCCCAATCGGTTTAATGGCCTGTATGGCGCAGGGATGGCTGCAGAAAAAGCAGGTAAACCTGATAAAGCTGGCACCTATTATCGTCAACTTGTAAGCATGGCTTCTCCGGCTCACTCTACCAGACCAGAACTGGTTTCACTGAAACAGTATGTACAGCAGTAGATTTTTTTGTTAACCATCATAAGTAAATTCGTATGTAAAACTGATATGGAGATAAACCAATATAATTGGATATTTCTGTATAATCAGTTGTAACAGTTGATGAAAAATACGTGGCTTAAACTTATTCTACTGATTGTGGGCTGTATCATTGTAGCCTTACCTGATAGCAATGAACGGTTATTTTCCATGAGTGAAGATCATGGTCCTTCTTTGCAAGATGCTGTGGGAGTAGTTCTCATTCTGGTGGCCTATGTCTGGCTTATGGTGGATGTGTGGATACGCAGAGAAAAACTACTGTCATACAGCAATTCCCGTATCTTCAAAGCAGGCTTGTTTGTTGTTGGACTCGCCTACGGACTGATTATCGCCTCTGTTATGAACGATTATAAATCCTGGTGGATAGCTGGGATTGCGTTCATTACCCTCATTCACGGACTTATTTTCTATATTGCTTTTAAATGAAAAGCCGTTAGCTATATGATATGATTGTACGATGTTTCTATCTTTGCCATTCCTAATACAACACAGCCTACTCTCAAATTTAAATTGCATGGTAAACACCTGTCTGAGGCTAATCCTCTTGATTGTTTTGATTGGCGGTTGCAGCCTGAAAAAGCTAAACCAGCCACATAAAAACTACAAGTCTGAAACTCTTACCATTCAACAAGTCTCAGATCATGTGTGCCAGCATATTTCTTATTTGCAAACCGAAAGTTTTGGCAATGTTCCCTGTAATGGCATGATCGTATTTGATAAAAACGAAGCCATCATTTTTGATACAGCCCCGGATACCACTATCTCCGCAGAATTAATAACCTGGGTAGAAAAAGAGCTGAATTGTAAAATTAAAGCCATTATTCCTACGCATTTTCATTCCGATTGCCTGGGAGGCCTGGAGGCATTTCATCGGCGGCAGATTCATTCCTATGCGAATAACACCACCATACAGCTGGCCACATCCAATCATTCGGCTGTTCCCGCCAACGGATTCGATAAAATGCTGGAGCTTAAAGTGGGAAGCAGAAAAGTAATAGCTGAGTTTATCGGCGAAGGGCATACCAAAGACAATATTATTGGCTATTTTCCGGATGAAAACATTATGTTTGGTGGCTGTCTGATCAAAGAAGTAGGTGCTGGCAAAGGAAACCTGGCAGATGCCACGGTTCAGGACTGGCCATCAACGGTTACCGCCTTGAAACAAAAATATGCTGCCACTAAACTGGTAATACCAGGACATGGAAAAACGGGCGGAACAGAATTATTCGACTATACCATTCAGCTTTTTCAGCAAAAGTGATACATTGCTGTAGAATCCCTGCAGCATATCAACCAGCTTTTTAGTTTGTAAACTAATTCCATTTTAAGAACGGAAGTCAATTGTATTTCGGCCTTTCAGCTGTCTTCTGCAGGAAAGCTGTGATCTGATAAAACTTTTAAAACCTAATCCTTAGGACCCACTACGATAATACTTAGTTATATGAGCATACTGGCTGTATTTGGAATTTGCCTGGTCATTGTTGTTGTCTTCCTTATCATAGTGGGAGTAATGACAGGTTCGCAATTCTTTGTTCTTTTTATTTTTTTTCCGGTACTCATCAGTGAAGCAATCACTGGCCAAAGGGGTAGTTTTCATCCAAACGGAGCCACTAGAAAAAAACCTTTTTTTGAGGGAGTACTTCTGCTTTCTGTCGTATTCCAGGTGCTGCTATTATCGGGAATTTTATTTGGCATCTATGGGTTGTTTGCAGGTTTTCCGGTTGACCCAGTCCCTGCTGTAACTGAAGACACCGCAATCCGCAACCTGCTAACACCGGCTGAAATATCGGGTTTGCTGGTAATCAATAGTGTGCTTTGGCTGTTTGCTGTTGGGTTTGCAGGTATGTTGCTGATAAATACAGTCCGGTACCGGAAAGAGATTAATCTGATGCCAAAGGGGAATGTTCTTACAGGATATGTATTACCTTTTTTCCTGTTTTTGATCGCTTTCTACTTCTTGTTTGCCAGCCGGAATTACCTGGCCTTGTATCCAAAAGGCGAGTCACAATTGAGCCGTGTGTTATTGTTTATGACTATCTTCTATGGGATGTGCCTGCTTTTTTTTAAGATTAAGGACATATACCTGTATTTTACGCTTTTCCGGAAACGACAAATACCCTTATGGAAGGGATACTGGCTCACTATGTCATTAAGCATACTATATACCCTTCTTTTTCAGTATTTCCTTATCCGGATTCTTTTATCCCTATAGCCTTTCAGGCAAATGATGTATATATTTCAGAGAGGGATTCAGTACGTAAACACTGACGCTTTATACATATATGCAGGAACAAAAACATGTAATAGATTGCTACGACAAGACTGCAGAAAATTATGCCGGTAAGTTCATCAACGAGTTACACCACAAACACCTTGACCGGATTTTGCTGACTGTCTTTGCGCAGGAAAACCGGGAAAAGGGCAAATTGATTGACCTGGGTTGCGGTCCTGGCCAGGCAACAAGATTTTTAGCAGACTGTGGACTCACAAACTGTATAGGTGTGGATATTTCCGTTCAGATGGTAAATGTTGCCCAAAACCTTAACCCAGACCTGCATTTTGAAATTGCTGATATGCTGCAATTACACTATCCAGACCATTCTTTTGGTTCAGCCCTTGCCTTTTATGCCATCGTCCATTTCGATTATTTACAAATTAAGACAGCATTTCAGGAAATCAGCAGGGTATTGATAGCAAATGGCCAGTTTCTCTTCTCCTTTCACGTAGGCGAACAAACCGTGCATCTGGATACTTTCCTGGATCATCCGGTGAATATTGACTTTCATTTTTTTGAAACTAGTAAAATCACCAGCCTGCTCCAGGAAACCGGTTTTGAGATCATCGATGTACTGGAAAGGCAACCTTATCCGGAAGTAGAATATCCGAGTAAACGGGCGTATATCTGGGCCATGAACAAGCGCTAAGTTTTCTGATTGTTTTATCTTCCAATCCTGCGAAAGTCCTGATAATTTTCACAATTGAAATGTATCAGGATTACACTTCTGATAGAATATACTTCATGTATGAAGGTACATTTGGCTATACTTATAATAATAGTATCATTTCTTTACTTAATGCCTTTCCTGTTAACTGGTTTTGTTTGTAATGTGTAATATTCTCTGTTTCTGCCTTTCATTACAGTCCATTTTATGGCAAATTTCAAAATGTTATGTAAGAGAGATATTAAGAAAACGTTTTGTATTTTATCTATATATATGGTGTACATCAAGCCAGTATTCTGTTATTTTTGTGAATCACTTCAACCCATCACCAACCTAACCAACCCATCGTATGAAACAAAACCTTTTACCGTTTCTGTTGCTTAGCTTTATTCTTTGTATAGGAATCAGGCCCGGATATGGCCAAGGCGTAACCACCTCTGCTATGAAAGGAATTGTACTGGATGCTAATGGCGAGCCTTTGCCGGGTGCTTCAGTAGTAGCTACCCACATTCCTTCCGGTACGCCCTACATAACCGCCACCCGTCCGAACGGGCAGTACGATTTGCTGAATATGCGCATTGGCGGCCCCTATGAATTAAAAGTATCATTTGTTGGGTTTAAAACTTATAGTCAAAATGATATTCAGCTTACATTGGGTAAAACCTATGAAAGCCGTATTTCTCTGGTGGTAGAAGGGCAGAATCTGGAAGAAGTCGTAATACAGGGAAACCGGGATGCTACCATCAACAACGACCGGACAGGCGCTTCTACCAACATCAATAGCAACTCATTGCGTACTTTGCCTACCATCAGCCGTTCTTCGGAGGATTTCACCAGGTTAACCCCACAATCCAGTGGTTTGAGTTTTGGTGGCAGAAATTCTTTATATAATAATTTTTCGCTTGATGGTTCTATTTTTAATAATTCTTTCGGCCTGGATGCACCCACTCCAGGCGGGCAAACCAATAGCCAGCCCGTTTCGCTCGATGCCATTGAACAGATTGAAGTATCCCTGGCACCCTATGATGTGCGGCAGGGTGGATTTACCGGTGCCGGGGTAAATGCTGTAACCAAAAGCGGAACCAACGATTTTAAAGGCACGGTGTATACCTATTTTCGGAACGAAAAACTCATTGGAGATAAAGTAGGCGATGTGGAAATTACCAATCCCGACCTTAAATTCAACCAGACTGGTTTTGCCCTGGGCGGACCTATCGTAAAAAACAAACTCTTTTTCTTTACCAATGCCGAATTTACCCGCCGGGACGATCCAGGCCAGACTTTTCGTCCGGCGCAGAGTGCAGCCGAAGCACAGGCGGCTTTAAACGGACAGGCGCCTGGTGTAAGCCGGGTTCTGGAAAGTGACCTGGTTGCCATCCGCCAGCGGTTAATAGATCAATATGGCTATGATCCGGGTACCTATCAGGATTTTATTTACAAAACCTATAGTGATAAATTCCTGGTCAAGCTGGACTGGAATATAAATAAAGGCAATACATTTTCTATCCGCTATAATTACCTGAAAAGCTGGCGTGAGCAAGGTCCGCACCCGATAGCTATTGCGCCTTCCTTACGGGTTCCTTCGGTAAATACGCTGCAATATTCTAATTCGGGCTATACCATCAACAATAACCTAAATTCACTCGTGGCTGAACTCAATAGTAATTTTGCTTCTAAATTCAGTAATAAGTTGCAGGTGAGTTATTCGGCTTTCCGGGATTTCAGGGAATTGCCTTCCAGCAAAAGGTTCCCCATGATTGACATTACCCAGAATGGCACAACCTATACTTCCGTAGGTACCGAGCAGTTCTCCGCCAACAACCTACTCGACCAGAACATATTCCAGGTAACTGATAACCTGAGCTATTTTGCCAACAAACATATTCTCACCGGTGGTTTTACCTACGAGCAGTTTAAGTTTGTAAATGCCTTTAACCTGCAACGTTTTGGCTATCCCTTCTTTGGTGGACTGGATGTAGCCCGTTTCTTTGAGGTAACTGATCCTAATAACCCTGATTATGTAGACCTGAATGCGGTTTCGCAGGCTGGTGGTACCAGGCCGGTAAAATCGGTGGATGTAAATGTGGGCCAACTGGGTTTATATGTGCAGGATGAATGGCAGGTCCAGCAAAACTTCAAACTGACTTTCGGTTTACGTGCCGATCTGCCTATTTATAATACCGATGTGCCCCAGAATGAACAAATTCTCGCTGCAAACTTTGTAGACCCGGAGGGTAATCCCGCGAAAGTAGATATAACTAATTTTCCCAAAGCCACACCGCTATGGTCGCCCAGGTTAGGATTTAATTATTCTATTAATGGAGATTATACGACCCAGATCCGGGGAGGAACAGGTATTTTTACCGGACGTATCCCATTTGTATGGGTGGGTAATCAGGCTTCCAATGCCCGTTTTGATGATTTTTATACCTTCCAGATCAATGGGACAGCCAAAGACTTTAAGTTTCCGCAGGTATGGCGTACTAACCTGGCCATCGATCAGGTATTGCCGGGAGGAATTACGGCTACGGCTGAATTTATTTATTCTGAAGACATGAATGCCGCTATTCACCGCAACTACAACCAGGTGGTACCTACCGAACGGGCCAATGGTGCCGACAACCGCCTGATCTATCCGGAAACTGGCCCCAGATTAAATACAAACTTTACCGGACCTAATGGCATAGGCACCTTTCTGGATGCTGGCGTAATTGTGCTGGAAAACACCAATAAAGGCCACCAGTATAGCCTGACGGGACAATTGCGGAAAGATTTTACCAGCGGATTATACCTGATGGCAGCCTATACTTTTTCCAGGGCAAAAGATGTAACGTCTAATCCCGGAGAGATTGCGGCAGATGCCTTCCAGCGGAATCCGGTCATTGGCAATTCCAATACGCCTTCTCTGGCCTATAGTGATTTTGGCTTGCAGCACCGCATTATTGCCGCCCTTGGCCACCGCTTTGAATACGGAAAATATTTTGCCACTGGCATCAGTTTCTTCTTTGAAGCAGGGCAAGGCAGCCGTTTCTCCTATACCTATGCCGGCGATATGAACCGGGATGCCATATTCGGTAACGACCTGATTTTTGTGCCGTCCAGCCAGGATCAGATTACATTGGTAGATATAAAAGACGCACAAGGAAATATCATTTCCTCAGCCCAGCAGCAATGGCAGCAACTCAACTCCTATATCGGGCAGGATGAGTATTTAAGCTCCCGCCGGGGACAGTATGCCGAACGTAACGGAGCTATTAGTCCCTGGTATACGCAGCTGGATATGAAAATTCTACAGGATTTTGCACTGAATGCCTTAGGTAAAAAACACACCTTTCAGATCAGTTTTGATATTCAGAACTTAGGAAATCTGATCAATTCTAACTGGGGTGAACGGCAGATTTATGCCAACAACCGTCCACTGGAATTTGCTGGCTACCTGGCTGGTACGGATACACCTACCTATCGTTTCAGCGGAGGCGACCGTACTTTTGTAAACGATACCGGACTTAACAGCCGGTGGCGGGCACAGATTGGCTTGCGGTATATTTTTGATTAATGTTTTATTAGGAGTCTTTGGATAACTACTTGTTTTACCAAAGACTCCTAAGTTAAAAACGGTTTGGCATTAATGGTTAGGGTAATACCTTATATTCAAATGGTGAAGATAAATTTTTAGACAAAGGCATATAATATATTTTTTTGCTAAAAATAAAACGAGAAAAGCAATGTCAGATTTTGTATATGAAGGACGCTGGCGTAAACTTAAGGAGAATACATAGATTACCCTTATATAGACTCAACCCAACCTATGCGATTGCTCTTTTCTCTGCTTCTTTGCCTGCTGTTAAATGCTGCTGATCTTTATGCACAGGATACTGTTGCAGTTCAACCGGCAGATACGGTTGCCCTACCCAGTGATACCATCCGCAAGAAGAATACTATTTTCAGAAGGATAGCTACCGATGGGAAGCTTACTTTTTTAACTATTGTGCATACCTATGCCAGGCCTTTTCACTGGCAGAAACGGGATTTCCTGCGGGTGGGAGGTGCTTTGGCTATTTCTGGTGCAGCCATGTTCGTAGACAAAGACATCTACAGTTTTATGCAGCGTAACAGGAGTGGGGCACTCAATGAACTGGAAAAAATAGGCGATTTTCTGGGGCAGCCGGAACACAATTATCCCTTTATGCTTACCCTCTGGGGAGCTGGGGTATTGCTGAATAATGACTGGCTCCGGGATACAGGAATTATGGTAATTGCTTCGGTTTCTACGTCTGGTTTGTTGCAAACTCTTGCCAAAGAAGTTGTAGGCAGGGGCCGTCCGGCAGCCAACCGGAGTCCCTTTACTTTTAAACCTTTCAGCAACGATGCGGCCTATCATTCTTTTCCCTCCGGACATACTATGCTTTCGGTGGCCACTTCCTGGATTCTGGCCAGGCAGGTGAATTTTGTGCCGCTGAAAGTGGTATTTTTTGCTTTACCGGTCATTACCGGGGCATCCAGGGTATATGTGGGCGCACACTGGTTTTCGGATATATTACTGGGCTCAGCTTTGGGCATTGCCTGTGCAGAAAGCGTACTGCGGATTTATCCGGCTCTGAAAAAGAAGCATAATAAGTTTGCTTTCAGTCTGGCACCGAATGGTAAGGGGATTAGTATGGTGTATAAGTTGTAATTGTGTCTCCACAATACTTTGTAGAAAATACATTTTGCGAAGAAATCTGTGTCTTCACGGCCGGACGGGCATCGCTTTTGCATCGTTCCCTCTATACAACCCGCACAAGGCCCATGCTGACCCAAAGGTTGTATAAGGTGACTCCTACAAAAGATGTAATAAATACTCTCATAGAAATCAATTAATCAGCATCTTTTCAATTTCTGCCAGTTCTTTTTCTAGTTCATTCAGCTTCTGAAGTTTGCCGGTAGCAATGGTATAAATGGCGTATTTTTCTTTTTTGTATTCTTCTCGTTCAGAACTGCGGTCTTTGTAGGTAATGAAGATTTTGGAATAGTTATTTTGAAATTCATATCTGACAAGATCTATATTCCGGGTAACTTTTGTTAAGTTTCCTCCAGATAGGTCAGAAATATATAAGTCTTTGTGATCACTTACATTTAAAACGCCATCTTTGTTCGAATCCTCAAAACCTATCAGGTAGGTGATAAGTTTTACAGTTGTATCAGGCTTATCATCTCTTGAATGGTTGGAAGGAATTTCGTAATCTGATATAAACCCTTTCTTATTCAATAAGCGGCGGATTACTTTATAATCCTTATCCAGGAAAACTATGTTAAGGCAATTGTAAATACTGAAGTTGAATGATATATCTCCTGCCGAACCTGCAGTTTCTTCAACCTTTCTTGCCTGTTCATAAGTAAGAGCAGATATCACAACTAATTTATTGGTAGAGTTTCTAATACTTTGAGGAGCATCATAACTTAATCCTTGTAAAATCAGACTGTCTTTCTTTGCCTGCTCTAATTTTTCGCCAACAATAATATCATCTTCATAATTAGTAGCATAAAGGTCATCTGTTGAGTAGATAATGTTTGCCATTATCTTGTCACCATATTTTATGATCACAAACAATATTATCAGCAGGAACAGCGCTACAATTAATGTGTTGAATACCCTTAAATATTTGATCATTTTCTCAAACATATCTATAGATATTAAAGGTTGTAAGCGAAAAAAAATAGCGTAACCAGACTGACTACGCCATTTTATTGGATGATCAATTATAAGTATTACAGATTTCTGATCCAGATATTACGGAAACTGATCGGTTTGCTGGGATCATTATGGTCCTGCAATTTTATGGGACCTTTGCCATGTTTGGTGTATTTAGGCAAACCCACATTCGGGGTATTTCCAGTGAGCGTAAAGTTATTCTGAATCACAATGCCATTCTGGATCACCGTAATCCGGGCTGGAGAGTGTAAAGAGCCATCTTCCTTAAAACGTGGTGCCGTATAAATAATATCATATACATTCCACTCTCCTGGCTTGCGCATGGCATTCACAAGCGGAGGCGATTGTTTGTAAATACTGCCTGCCTGGCCGTTTACATAGGTGCGGTTATTATACGAATCCAGTAACTGCACTTCATAAATACCCTGCATAAATATACCACTATTGCCCCTGTACTGGCCTTCCCCCTGAATATCGACTGGTATTTTAAATTCAATATGCAACTGATAATCTTCAAAGGTTTCTTTGGTTTCAATATCGCCGGTACCTTTTACCACTGTAAATACGCCGTCAGATACGGTCCACTTGGCTTCTCCATCTTTGCCTTTCCACTTAGACAAATCTTTTCCATCGAATAATACCATCGCATCCGATGGGGGAGGAACTACCCAATTGCTGGGTACAGCACCTGGCGTTACCACTTTCGGAACCGGCTCATAATATTCTGTCATCTGAGATTTCATGGGCATGGGTTCCGGTACCTGTGCCTGCTGGTTCTGGGCATATGCACCGGTGAAAAATGCCAGTCCAGAAAGTAAAAAAAATGGTTTTAGCAGAGATATGTGTTTATGCATGATTGGAACAGCGTTAAAATAGGGTTCAATGTGTTAGATACGTTTGTTCTAAAAAGAAACAGGTTTGAATGTTAATTTTCCATTCAAACCTGCCTGAATAAATTGATTATAGTTCCCTTAGCCAGATATTACGGAAACTGATGGGTTTGCTGGGGTCGCCATGATCCTGTAAAGTGATAGGCGCTTTGCCATGCTTTTTGTAAAAAGGAATGCCAATATATGCTGTATGTCCTCTTATCTCTGCATTATTCTGTACCAGTACACCATTGTGAATGACTGTAACCCTGGCTGGTGAGAACAAACTACCATCCTCTTTAAAACGGGGAGCCGTATAGATAATATCATATACATTCCACTCTCCCGGCTTACGCATAGCGTTTACCAAAGGTGTTTTTTGTTTGTAAAGGCTACCGGCCTGGCCATTGGCATAGGTACGGTTGTTATAGTTATCTAATACCTGTACTTCGTACCAGTAATCGCTGGGTTGTTTTACTTCCTCACTGGGGTCCTGCAAAAATACGCCGCTGTTGCCTCGTGCCTGGCTTTGCCCCTGAATATCGGATGGAATCTGCCATTCAATATGCAACTGGTAATCTTCAAACTTTTGCTTGGTAGAAATGTCGCCTGTGCCTTTTGCTACCGTAAATACGCCATTTTCTACTTTCCATTTGGCTTCGCCGCCATCTTTTTTGCTTCTCCACTTTGAGAGGTCTTTGCCATCGAATAACACAATGGCATCCGAAGGAGGAGGCATCATCTGGTTGGCGGGCATGGCGCCAGGTGTAATTACTTTTACTTCTGGTTCCCAGAACTCGGTCATCTGGGGTTTCATGGGCATGGGTTCCGGTACCTGTGCCTGTTGATTCTGGGCATGGGCGAAGGAAAAAAGAGATAAGCCAATCAGGGACAGAATTGGTTTTACAAAGGATATTGGTTTATACATGCTTTCAAATAAGAATATAAGTGAACTGTTGTAGAATGATAAAAATGACTGCACTTGTCTTACTTATTATACCTTAACAAAAGAGTGTTGAATTTCTTCTGATATACTATAATAAGTAAGACAGGCTGAATTTAAGCAGGCTTTCTCTATAAGTTTCTAATCCAGATATTGCGGAAACTAATGGGTTTGCTGGGGTCGCCATGATCCTGTAGTTTGATGGGACCTTTGCCATGTTTGGTATATTTAGGCAAGCCGATATAAGGCGTATCGCCCCTGATTTCAAAATTATTCTGTACCAGTACGCCATTGTGTAATACCGTGATTCTGGCTGGAGTAATTAGCGAACCATCTTCCTTAAAGCGTGGTGCCGTGTAAATAACATCATATACGTTCCATTCACCAGGTTTACGCATGGCATTTACCAGGGGAGGTGTTTGTTTGTAGATACTGCCTGCCTGGCCATTGGCATAGGTGCGGTTATTGTAATTATCTAATACCTGCAGTTCATAAATACCTTGCATGAATATACCACTATTGCCCCTTCCCTGGCTTTGTCCCTGAATATCCTGTGGGATACGCCATTCGATGTGCAGCTGATAATCTTCAAAAGTTTCTTTGGTTTCAATATCGCCGGTGCCTTTGTTTACGGTAAATACGCCATCCGCTACTTTCCATTTAGCTTCCCCATCTTTGCCTTTCCACTTGGAAAGATCTTTTCCATCGAATAACACAACGGCATCCGATGGAGGAGGCATGAGCTGATTACTGGCCATGGCTCCAGGCGTAACTACCTTAACCTGCGGTTCCCAGAATTCAGTCATTTCAGGCTTCATGGGCATAGGTTGGGGTACCTGGCCCTGACTTTGGTTCTGGCCCATACTTTGAAAACTACCAGCACTGCAAAGGGTAAATAATAAACAGGACAGATTTCTCTTGTTAAAAAAATGTAAATACATAGGTTATTAGGTAAAGGATTAAGTGTTCAAATTTTTAAGAAAAATTCATTACTTACTAAGCATTAGTCAACAGTCATTGGGCAATGTTGTGAATTCATAGCAAAATAGTAGTTCAATACTTAAATATATTTGTGTTGATGCCTAACAGACCATTCACCACTGACTATTCACTAATCTAACTCATGAGCGGCAGTTTCCAGCCATTGTGATAATTCGCCTTTAACAGTTCATTGGCTTTGGGATCGTCTTTAAACTGTTGTTTTTCGGCATCCCAGTATACTTTGCGTCCGGTTTTGAAGGCAATATTACCCAGGTGCGCATTGATAGCCGTATTGGCAGCGGTCCATACATCACAATTGGGTTTCTGACGGGTTTTAATACATTCGATGAAATTTTTAGTATGGCTGTCCAGCCCTCCGTCGGCACCTCCTCTGGCTTGCACCGGAATAGCGGCTGTTTTGTATTCGTTGTTTTCTATTTCCGGAAATACTTCCCATTTTGCTCTGTCTACCACCAGCGTACCCAGGTTTCCGATAAACGCCACGCCATGATCGCGGTTATAGGGACCGATATTAATACCAACGGCATGTTCCCAGATCATCGAGAAATCGTCAAACTCATAAATGGCTTGCTGTGTATCCGGAGTTTCCATGGCACCAGTTGGATAGGCAAACTTTCCGCCCATCGATACCACTGATTTTGGACCTGCGGCTTTCATGCCATAGAGTACCATATCAATCAGGTGAACACCCCAGTCGGTCATCAGGCCGCCGGCATAATCCCAGTACCAGCGGAAATTAAAGTGAAAGCGATTGGGGTTAAATGGCCGCTTTTCTGCAGGTCCCAGCCACATATCATAATCTACGCCTGCTGGTGCCGGCCCATCTGGTTTTGGTTGTATTTCTTTCATCCAGCCCATATAGGCCCATGATTTTACCAGCCTGATTTTACCCAGCTTACCAGACTGCACATAGTCTATGGCCTTTTGCCAGTGCGGACCACTTCGCTGCCATTGGCCTACCTGTACCACTTTGTTATATTTTTTGGCCGCATCCATCATCACCTGGCATTCTTCTACAGAGTTAGCCAGAGGTTTTTCTACATATACATCTTTTCCGGCTTCACAGGCATTTACCATGGTGAGGCAGTGCCAGTGATCGGGGGTAGCAATAATGACCGCATCTACATCTTTGTTTTCCAGCACCTTGCGGAAGTCTTTGTATTGAGTTACTTTTTTGCCGGTCATTTTTTCCAGTTCTGCCGAACGGCGGGTGAGTACATTGTTATCTACATCACATAAGCCTACAACTTCCACTTCGGGCAGTTTCAGATGAGAATTTAGATTTGACCAGCCCATCCCATTACAACCGATCAAGGCAATCTGCACTTTATCATTGGCGGCCGTTTTTTTCTTCGGATTATCGGCCAGGGCATCTACTACCGGCAGGGAAGCCAGCCCGGCACCAGCGGCAAGTTTGGAAGAACTGGCTAAAAATTGTCGTCTGGAGAAATTTTCCATAATCTTAACAGGATAAAATTATAAATTATTAAGAAGCCTTAAATGTACAGAAATTTGTAGTAAGATGAATTTTTACGGGTGAATTTTACACTTTTGGCAGCTGCCATCCATTATGGTAATGTGCTTTGGCCATCTCCTCGGCTTTGGGATCATTTACGATTACATTTTTTGCAGAATCCCAGAATATCTTTCTGCCCAGGCGGTGGGAAATATTGCCCAGTTGGGCACAAATGGCAGTATGTGCGCCTATTTCTACATCGCCATTGGGCTTTTGCCGGCTTTTAATACAATCAACAAAGTTTTTGGTATGCAAATCAAGGGTATTTCCCTGAACCGGATGGGGCGGCATCATATCAGTGAGGTATTTACCATTTTCTACTTCCGGGAACACTTCCCATTTACTCCGGTCAGCAACCATGGTTCCTAAATTTCCAATAAACGCCACCCCATGATCTCTATCATACGGTCCACGGGCAATCCCTTTGGCTTGTTCCCAGAGCAGCGTAAATCCGTCAAATTCATACACTGTTTGCATGGTATCAGGCGTTTCATCGGCATGTTCAGGGAAGCCCAGTTTACCGCCCAGCGACTGCACTGATTTAGGAGTACTTACCTTCATTCCTTTCAAACCCATGTCAATCATATGCACACCCCAGTCGGTCATCAGGCCGCCGGCATAGTCCCAGAAATAGCGGAAACTGCCATGAAAGCGGTTTTTATTGAATGGCCGGTCAGGTGCCGGGCCCAGCCACATTTTATAATCTACCCCAGCCGGAACGGGTTCATCTGGTACTGGTGGAAATTCTTTGCCATAGCCCATATACGCCCATGCTTTCACGGTTCGGATTTTACCCAGTTTGCCGGATGTAGCATAGGTGAGGGCTTCATCAAAATGCGGTCCGCTGCGTTGCCACTGACCTACCTGTACCACCCGGTTGTATTTTCTGGCAGCGGCTACCATAGCCAGGCATTCTTCAATCGAATTGGCAAGAGGTTTTTCCACATATACATCTTTTCCGGCTTCACAGGCATACATAGTTTGCAGGGCATGCCAGTGATCCGGCGTACCGATAATGACAGCCTGAATATCCTTACGTTCGAGCAGTTTGCGAAAATCCTTATACAAAGCCACTTTTTTTCCGGTCTTTTTCTCCAGTTCAGCCGCCCGGCTGTTGAGCACAGAATCATCCACATCACAAAGCGCCAGACATTCTACATCCGGCAATTTAAGTATGGAGGTAAGGTTAGCCCAGCCCATATTTTTGCAGCCAATCAGGGCAATATTGATTTTTCCGGCGGCAGGCTCAGCCTGTGTCTGTGTAACAGGAATAGTAGCTAACCCAGCACCAGCCAGTAAGGTAGAAGATTGAATAAGAAAGGAACGGCGTGAGGGGGCTGCCATAATTGAAAATGGTTTAGGTGAAAACAGATTATCTGCACTTGAAAGAATAATCCTGCTTATCAAATCCTAAATATATTATTATATTTTTTGTTTTAAAAGTGATATTCAAATTGAGTAAGCCCTGTTTTTCATTAGCATTAAACAGGAAGAAACAGGAGTAAAAATATAGTTTGAGTAAGTCATCTACTAATCTGTTTTATCCGCTGACGGTTATATATGCTGCTGAAAAATAGTACAGTACTCTACCCGTCTTAGTATGTTTAAACTGAAGAAAATTTTATAAAAAATACCGGAAATTAGGTATTTTTTTCCTCACCACTTTTACTGAACTTGCTTTCATAAACCCCGCCTGTATGACAAAAATTTTACTGTATATAATAGTTTTTGTATGTCTGGTACCGCTAGCAAGAGGGCAGACAGTAAGCGGTAGCGGAGGCAGAAACTCGACCAATAGCACCCTTAACTTATCCTGGCCTATTGATCAACCTGCTGCAATACGAGGCAGTTCGCCGCACTTAATTATCAATAGTGGCTACCAGCAAAGTAATCTGCTTGTGCTTCCCATGGCACGTGAATCTGCTGGAAAACTGGCGGATATCGAGTTATCTGTTTTTCCTAATCCGACACAGGATGTGCTACATATAGCGGCAGACCCTTCAGAGCGCTATACAGCTACCATCCGGACTATGAAAGGAGAGCTGGTAAATGCATTTTCAATTATGGGCGAAACAGAAATAGATGTACGCGAACTTACTACAGGCTCCTATATCTTGGCTATCATCAGCCATGACAAAAAAGTCAACAAGAATTTCCGTATCAATAAGATAAAATAATCTGTTCCCACTTTCTTATCGTTTTTCCATACTTTATATAATCTCCGGATGGTTCCTGCTGGCGGATGACGGTAAGTAATACCGGAGCACCAGTTTTTACTAAAATTGCTTGCCCCTGATTTTAATTTTTTCCTGGTAAGTGACAACAAATCATTTTATTTCCTTCCTTTGCCTGTTTATTTAACCACCTTAACAAGTATTATATGGAATATAGAAGATTTGGACGAACCAACTGGAAAGTAAGTGAAATAGGCTATGGCATGTGGGGCCTTGCCGGATGGACAGGTTCCGACGATAAGGAGTCGGAGCGGTCCCTGGATATAGCGGTAGAGCTGGGATGCAATTTTTTTGATACGGCCTGGGGCTATGGGAGTGGGAGAAGTGAGCAGATTCTGGGCAAAATACTCAAGCGGTATCCAGGCAAGCAATTGTACCTGGCTACTAAAATTCCCCCTAAAAACTTTAAATGGCCTTCCAGACGTGGCTATACCTTAGATGAATGTTTTCCACCGGAACATATTGTGGAATATACAGAAAAAAGCCTGAAAAACCTGGGCGTAGAAACCATAGACCTGCAGCAGTTTCATGTGTGGGAAGATAGCTGGGCTACCGATGAACGCTGGCAACGGGCGGTAGAAAAGCTGAAGCAGGAAGGTAAAATTCAGGCGATGGGGATTAGTGTGAACCGATGGGAGCCTGAAAATTGCCTGGCTTCACTCAAAACCGGTTTTGTTGATGCTGTGCAGGTAATTTACAATATTTTTGATCAGGCTCCGGAAGATGAATTATTCCCTTTGTGTGAAAAACTCGACATTGGTATTATAGCCAGGGTTCCTTTCGACGAAGGTACATTAACCGGCACCCTTACCAAAGACACCGTATTTCCCAAGGACGACTGGCGCAGTACCTATTTTGTTCCGGAAAATCTCCATTCGAGTGTTGATCATGCTGATCAGCTAAAACCTTTGTTGCCAAATGGAATGAGTATGCCCGAAATGGCACTTCGTTTTATTCTGAGTAACAAACACGTACATACCACCATTCCGGGAATGCGGAAAGAGCCACATGTAAAATCGAATATTGCCGCCAGTGACGGTAAAGGATTATCTAAAGATGTATTGCAACAACTAAAAGCGCACCGCTGGGATAGAGAGCCTACCGCGTGGTCACAATAGAACAGATATGTAAAAGATGGTATGAAAACCTGCGCTACAAAAGTGCAGGTTTTATTTTTGTTAGAGAATTTATAACAGGCTAAGTTGATAAGAATCAGTTGGTTTAAGTTTAGACTGGTAAGTTTATTTTTCAATTACAAAAGAAATAGATGCAATGCCCTCCCGAACTATATCTACGTTTATTTCTCCATCTATTGCTTGGATTGAATGCAATAGCAGGTGGAGTGATGCTTATTTTATATCCTCAGGGTACAGCTTTAGAAATACCTATAGAATGACTACAGGCAACCCCTTTCAATACCTATCTGATTCCTGGCATAATTCTGCTTGTTTTTAATGGTCTCTTTCCTATGATTACCCTGGGTGGATTACTTATCAGACCTACTTGGAATTGGGCTTGTGAATTCAATATCTATCAGGACAAATACTGGGCCTGGACCTATTCTTTATTTACTGGCATTATTGTTATTATCCGGATACTTGTGCAGCAGTGGCTTAACCCACTATTTCTGGTTGCAGCCTGCCATTGTCAGTATGGGCCTGCTTATTATCTGTACCATGCTGGCCAGGGTAATAAACTTTTCTAAGGTTGATTAACAAAGAAAACAAGAAAAGAAGAATACCAATAAATATTGGAAATTAGGAACTTTCTTTTGCAAATGATCAATAGTGCAGGAATCATTGTACTGTTTTTTGTCAGTATTTTTTAATACTATTCGTACATTCTTTAACACATTTAGACCATTTTGGATTTTACTGAATTTAACAACTGCTTAGAAAATTAATCATATTTTAATCCAATCATATCATTATTTAATTTTGTTTTAATTCCTTCTGTGTGAAAAGAGGGTAACTTTCTAGTGATAGTCAGAATCCCTATCAAGCTAAGTAAGCATCAGCAACGGATCAGTCAGCTAGCTTGGTCCGTTCACAAAAGACCTCAGTGTTGCTGAGGCTTTTTGTTTTGCTTTCCGTTAGTATGGGAGACTATTTTTAAGTATTTGTTCGTCAGTAATGAGAGATTAATACCTTATTGGATATATAGCTATCCGTTATTTTTATATAGATGATTAAACTGTACAGGCATGGAGAGGCACTCAAAATTAACTTCTGAGTATATGGATAACCTATTTAAGCGGGTAGAGCAACAAATAGGTATCTCTAAAAATCTTATTTTAGTAAGCAAAAGCACTGTAGCCCAATCGAGAGAACACTATCAGCATCATGCAGTTGAAACTGAAGTGTACATGGACTCAATGAGAAACAGAAAATAAATAAAGAGCTTCCTATTGGAAAAGTATCAGCTGAATATAGCCTGAATCTTTTCTGGAGTAATGGGTTTAGTAATAAAACCTTTAATAGGATATTGACTTACTTTTTCTTTGTCTTTTGAGTGCGCTGATGAAGTAAGAACAACAATAGATAAATCCATTTGACTTAGCCGCTCATTATGGGTATAGGCTTCTAAGAATTCAAAGCCATCCATCACTGGCATGTTTAGATCTAAAAATAGCAAGGAGGGGCAAAACTTATTTTCTGAACATTCTTTTGTCAGATACTCTATAGCTTCCTTACCATTATATACACTTTGTATCTGAGTGGCAAGCTTTGCGTGCTTGAGCAGGGTAGAGGATATAAGCGTACTTATTTCATCATCATCTACAAGTAAAATGTTTTTAAATGGGTAGTGCGTTGTCATAGCAATGGTGGTATAGTGTTTACACGTAAAGACAATACCAGCCATATCAAAAAGCTGCAAAATTATTTCTTATGATTATCTAATTAGCTTACTAGCTATTTTTTTTGTAAAAAAGTAACAGAGTAGTAAGTAAAGCAGACAAACGTATTTGCTTGAAAAGAGTTGTAGGCAGTAAAGATATATATAAATTAAATAGCCTCTCCTAAAGTATGAGGCCTCTTACCTTAATACCAATGCACTTACGTATTTTGTAGCCCTACATCTATCATTGATCGAAAAGGAAACCACTTTTAGGCATCAATAGCGTATATTCAGATACTATAACTGAATCATTATTAAAAAAAAGAAATATATCTACTTGGATATAGTAAGCAAAAAAAGAGTATGCAGCTGTTAGAAAGCATTAAATGGTATCGAGCCTGGAAAGGAGGTACCTGGTATAAAGTTTATCTCAAGCACCCTACAACGGGTAAGCGTGCCATTGTTTGGGATCACAATAGCGAACCAGTTTATTTTAAAGTCAGATACAAAATTGTAAAAATTGAGCACTACAATAAAAAAGCTTCCTAAATGTATCCAAGCACTAGGCTTATAGTCCATAGAAATGCTGTGACCCTGTTGATCTTCAACCTCTCGACTCGCTGATTAAGAGTCAACTGCTCTACCAACTCTAGCTATAAAGGCACATATGGTAATTAATAGGTAAGAAAAATTAATAATACTATTTAAACTACTTTCTTAACCTGTTTAAACTCACTTTGTAATATTTTACTTTACCGCTAACTTACACATAACACAAAAAAGCCCTAAATCTTGCGAAATAAGGCTTTTATTGTTGACCTACCAGCGATAGAATCGTTTTGTACTTTATTGATATAATGTATCTAAATAATAAAATTTATGGTAAATTAAATTGTACTTTTTTGTGATAAATTAATATGAATATATGGTAAAATTTGGTTTTATTAATTATATTTTTTCTTTGGCATCTTCTAATGATAAGAACCAGTGAATATTTAAACACTCATCCCGGAAACTGCCATTAAAAGATTCAATAAAGGGGTTATATGTGGGTTTTCCAGGTCTTGAAAAGTCTAAAGTAACTTTATTAGAGTTTTTATTAGGTGATAATCAGTGCATTAATTTAAAGTTTGAAAGCAATGAACATATTCCGATGGTATCATTTAATTTATTGGCAATTCTTATCCTGTTTTTACTTCTGAGTATGAAAAACGATTTTATCTTGGCTATTGCGTTTTCAATACCTACCCTTGTTTTTGAATAAGTACAATTTGCCTCTTTTTGATCCCGGGTAAGCGGATGTTTTTTTGAGGCTTTATGGGGAATAAATAACTGCTTGTATTTTATAACTTTTTTTATCCCTAGAAAGCCTAAATCCACGTAAACTTTCATCTTAGAAAAATCAAAACCGGTACATAGTTCTTTGAAAATTGTAAAATCATGCACTTTACCGCCATAGCAGCTACTCACAAAGAGGATACGCTTGTTTTTATCACAAATCAGGAGCCATTTGAGGGCATGTGTTTTTTTTTACCGCTATATTTACTTGCTTACATTTGCTTATCTTGAGGTCTTTCAACGGGTATTTCTGTTACATCGACATAGATTTCATCCACATTTTCAAAGGCTTTATCAAAAGCTGACTGGTCTTTGAAAAGGACGGCTTTGGTGTCTTGCTTTTGGCTTAGGGCCGTTTTTAAGACAGGTTTTAAGCGTTCCAGATACTGACAACGCTAAAAACAGAAAAGCCGAAGTAAAGTCCCATATTCTCCAGCGTAGGATAGGATTTGAAGTAATGCAAAACAAAAAACAGGGCCTCCCTTTTATCAGTTAGGAGGGGTTGTTTATCTGTTAGATAAGGATTTGCTGTCTTTGCAAAATACAATGTGTCGAAAATCAGAAAAAGACTTTCAAATTCGGATAAACTTAGCCCACAGGCGGCTTTGTATTGCTTGTCGGTCTGTAGGTTTTGATAGATACTGGCCATATAAGTAAGAGTACACAATTAAGTATAAGATTTTGGCAAATTGTATCTTTGCTTATGCGTTATATCAAGAAGATTACAGACAAGCAAAAACAAGACTTAGAGAAGATTCATAAAGATAGTAAAAGTTATCAGGAACGTAACCGTTGCCAATGTATACTGTTATCCAATCAAGGCTATCAAGTACAGAAGTTAGCAAGCATTTTTCAAGTAAGTCAGTTAAGTATTTATAAGTGGTTTGATCGCTTTGAGAAAACAGGTGTGGTAGGGTTAAAGAACCAAAAAGGGAAAGGCAGAAAACCCATCCTTACTACCAGTAATGCTACCCATGTTGAAGTAGTGGAAAATAGCATAGAGAAAGAAAAACAACAACTTAAATTAGCTAAGCGAGAGATAGAAGCTAAATTAGGCACGGCTATGAGTGAGATGACCTTGAAGCGGTTTTTAAAAAAATTGACTACCGATGGAAACGTTTCCGTAAATGGATAAAGCCATTGCAAAACAAAGAAGCATATGAGCAGAAAGTCAAGCGATTACATGCTTTGCTTTATTTGGCACAGACAGGCAGTATAGATTTATATTTTGGAGACGAATCAGGGTTTTGCCTTACCCCTTGTGTACCTTATGGATGGATCAAAAAAGGCGAACACGCCCCTATTTTATCCCAAAGAAGTACAAGGATAAATGTATTTGGCTTGTTAAGTACAAATAATGAGTTGCTTACTTATCAGAAAAGTGGGAGTCTAAACGCTGACTTTATCATTGAATGTGTAGAGGCCTTCTCAACATCTATTTCCAAGTTTACTGTCATAGTCTTAGACAACGCCTCCTGGCATACATGTGGCCTATGGGAAGTCAAAAAAGAAGAATGGGAACAGAAAGGATTATACATCTTTTTGCTGCCTAAGTATAGTCCTCATCTTAACAGGATCGAACGATTTTGGAAGCAGGTGAAATATCATTGGCTCAAAGCCGAAGACTATCTGTCTGTAGAAGCGCTTAAGGAGGCACTTTATACCATCTTTTCAGGATTGGGTACTTACTTTAAACTTGATTTTAAAAAACTTGAAGTAGATGAAAATATTATACTTAATTGTGTTTAATTACTTATACACTTTTAAAATATATACTTTAAGTATAATGATCGTCAAGAAGAGACTTGCAGGGTATCTGATAGGTATTTTGCTGATAGGCCTCTGTGCCTTCCCTAATATAGCCCTGAGTCAGAAATCCTCTAACCTTACCAATAGTGCACGCACAAGTACAGGGGTGTACAAAGCAGATGGTACCCTTATCAAATCGCTCTGGATAGCGTATCCTATAATGCCGGCAGCCACACAGGCAACTGGGATAGTAAAGATGATGAAGGCAGAACAGTCACTGAGGGCAACTACCATATCAAACTAGTCAGTAATAATATAAAATATGAGTGGGAAGGCGTGACCGGCAACAACTCCACAGCGATCAGCGGACCTACCAAATGGCGTGTCTGGGATGGCATGACAGGTCTTGGTCCGCTAACAAGGGTAGAGGTAAAGCCTAACTCTTATCCGGATCCTCAAGAAGTGGATGCATTTATTTTAAACTCACTCAATAATTTGACTATCTATATAATATTCAATTTTACTAACCATCTTAGAATGAGCTTGTATAATACATTGCAACCCCGTATGCTGGTTATTAATTTTAATCTTTCATAATAATTTAACTTAGAGGAAAATAATAATATCATATCTTCCCGCTTATTCCTAGCAGCTGCCTTTATAGACTCTGTGTCTCTATTTGGGTTTTCTTTTATAAGTATTCTCTCTGAAACAGCATCTAACAGGGTTATACAACTTAATAATTTATCCATGCTAACATCTGCCACTGCAGAATCATAATTACTTAAGCATACTAGATGCCATTCCTCTAATGAAATAGAAGAATCATCCATATAATAAAGAATATTTCTTCGTACTTGCTTGAAAAAAGTTTCCCTGTATTCTTGTTTCTTTGTTACCTGCCACAGACTCTGAGTATTGACACGGTATTCTAATAACACTTCTGGCAAATGGTACATTTTATATTTCCGGGAGAGTTGCCAGGCTAATTCATAATCTTCTGAATAGGGTATGGTATAATTCCCTATCGACTTAACGGCATCCCGCCTGTATACCATAGTAGGATGATATATCCAACACGAAAAAGTTAAATTGTAATAATAATGGTTCGGAGGAAAATGTGAAGTTCCAATAGGCTGCCTGTCTTCTGTTACTTCCTTAGCCCAACACGAAAATAGAGCACCATCTGGATGAGAATTTATAAAGGCATACTGCTTTTCAAGCCGTTCAGCATAACAAATATCATCTGCGTCCATCCGGGCAATATATTCTGCCTTAGCTAATTCAATACCTCTGTTTAATGTTTCTGTAATTCCCCTGTTTCCATCATTCCTATAAAATCGGATACGTGGGTCGGAAAATGAACAAACAATGGTTTCACTTTCATCTGTTGAGCCGTCATCAATAATCAAAAATTCAAAATTTCTGAATGTCTGATTCAATACACTTTCTATTGCCTCATATAAAAATCGTTCTGCATTATATACTGGCATTAAAACCGTTAGCAAAGGTTTGTCCATATTTCTGCGTATTAGCTCAGTTTTCGATTTATCTTCCGCAAAAGGGTCATTCCCCTTCTAGGTAAAGTATGGGTTACTGCATAAATGAATGGATACCGGTATGGATACAGCACTTTTTTTAACGTTTTATTTATCATCTCATTTTCAATTTTATTTATAGTAAAATAGCGTTTTAGCCATTCCAGAAATTGCTTTCTGTCCTGATAGTATCTTCCACTTTTAAAAGATGACTGTACTAAAGAATTTGGGCGTTGCCGGTACAGATTATGACAACCCGATGATATATAAACTGCTTCATTCAGGTAAAACTTAATTAAAAGAGCCTGATCATCATACATTCCTTTGAAACAGGATTCAAATCCTCCATGCTTTTGTAAAGCGTCCTTCCTGACTAACATACCACAGATACAGGGAGCCGCTCCTTTGCCTAAGGGATATAAATCGAGCATAAGCTGCGGCGGCAAATTTACGCAATCTTGGACTCCCCCTACAGGCGTTACAGTATTCTGATTAGCAGATTCATTCCAGGTATACCAGTATTCTGTAGCCTCGCATACCATTGCAACCTTATGTTGCTGTAATAGTCTGATTAACTCTGCTAACAAGTTGGGTAACCATACATCATCGCCATCCAGAAAAGCAATTAACTCACCGGTAGAACGTTCAATACCTATATTTCGGCTGGCACTGGCACCAATGTTCTGATGCCCCTCATGCTCATAATATATGATTTTATCTGTGTACTTAGCGGCATATTCTTTTGCAATCTGAGTACTACAATCAGTAGACCCATCATCAATAAGCCACATTTCCCAATTATGGTACTGTTGATGTAAGACACTTTCTATGGCTTCCTGTAGGAATTCACCTACATTTAAAAAACACGTTATTATAGACACTTTTGGATTAGCAGAAATGTTCATAACATATTAATTATGTGAGAACTGGGAAAGCATTTGATTAAACTTTTTTCCAGACCAGTTTCCTATTTGAAATCTTCCTACTCTAAAAGGATCTGTCTGGCTTTGGACTGATTGGTGATGGGTAGTAAAGGCACTTCTAAAGCCTTGCTGCTTCAATATATTTACTGTAGTTTCATTAAAGTTTCCGGAAGGATACGCAAAAGTATCAATCTCTTCTCCGGTTGCCGCTTCCAAATACTGTTTGTTATGAGCTATTTCCTGATGCTGTATCTCTACGGCATGATGTGAAAGGGCAAGATGCGAAACAGTGTGTCCTCCTACAGTAAATAACTCGCAGTCGGCTAAATCGGTAAGTTGCCTTTCGGACATTGAAAAATAGTTTGCATCTATTTGTTGCTGTGTTCCGGCCCAACGCTTTAATTCTTCAAGAAAATCTTGTTGTTCCTCATAGGGTAAGGGACTTAACAATTTCCATAGGCTTATATAAAGAGCAGCTCTACGAGTTGGGGGTGTTAATGTATAGTTCCAAAGCCTGTGTTTCTGAAACTTTTCTTCTGTTAACACCGCATCATCTTTTAAATTATAAATAATTAGCTCTTTGTTTAAATGAATCGATAGAGTAGCCGGAAGAGATTTCACTTGTAACAAAAGATAGGCTAATTCGTCCCACCAAAACGCCTTTGTAGTTCCAATATGTTTGTTGCTGATAAAAAAAGTGGCAGGCAATTCGTATTTCTCTAAAAGAGGCTTTGCTTCCAGATAGTTATCTACGTATCCATCATCAAATGAGATGACAATAAAGGGCTTTAGTGATTTTGAATGAAGTTGTTCAACTAATACATTCATCGGAACTACTACTCCTGTTTTTTTCAGTACCTGCAATTGCTGTTCAAAATTTTTTGCACTTACCGCAAGTTCCCAAGGATCTAAAGCCGGCTCGGCCACCCTATGATACATTAAAACAAGATGATAGGGTTTAGCGGTTCTTGTAGCATTTTTAATCCACTGGTATAGGCGCATACTATACTATTTTACTGAATTTGCCGTAATAATTACCTGCATATGCGGGTCATGAATTTCCAACATTTCTTTTTTTAATTCTGGTAATCCCATTCCATACAAAAAAGCAGCCGCTACATACGTATTGCCATACGTGTTGATCTTTATTTGATTTGTGGGAAAAACTTCTGCTAAAATTTTCTCTATGGCACGTCCGGTAAAAGACCAGTACCATGTACTTTCCCATTCGCCATAATCAATAGGAGTAATCCCAGGCACTGTGAGTAGTAATGTACCTCCAGGCTTTAAAACCCTGAAACAGGTACGTATTACAGCTTTGTAATCATACACTAAATGAAGGGTTTGGGTAAGTATAATACAGTCAAAACTATTTTCTGGAATATGAGGTGCATCACTTAAATCACCGATTATAGTCGCATGAGGATTACTATCATTCACGTGCAGAATTTCGCTGGTTTGCACATTTTTTTTACCAAAGCGCAGAGTATATTCATTATCACCGATCTCCAGCACTTTTCCGTGAATACTGCCAGCTTCAGCCTGCAAGAAATTTTCAATATAGTACCGGTCAATGGGCCCCCCCTGTCATACCCAAAAGAAGTACTAAAGGGAGTGGTCCGGTAAAAATCTCCTGCCTCTACCCTTCCGGTTGAGGGGCGGAACCTGTTGTAGAAACCCAACTTATGTAAGGAGCGTAAACCAAAAGAAGGTATTATTTTCTTGAGGGAAGTTTTAAAATTCTTCACTATTATATCTGCGAATTTATACCTAAGATAAAATTTAAGATTATTATTTTTTAATAAAGCGACCGCTTCTTTGGAAGGCTTTATGTCACCTGTTTTAAGTTGAAGAAAAAGAAGCATACCATAGTAAGTCTTATAGCCTTTTATTCCTTCTCTGTAAGCTCTTCTTTCTAAGCTTGAGGTAAGAGAAGATTCCTGTTTCCTGAGAACCTGCAAAGCTGTTTCCAGCATCAGTGAACTATTAGCAGACATATTGTAATTGTGCATACGATACATCGCTAACTTTCTTGTATGATGAATTACAGGATATTTGCGGGCAATCCTTAGATATATGTCGTAATCTTCACAGGCTTTTAAGGATGTATCATATGTAAACTCATTGAATACATACTGCCTATACATAACTGTGCCATGCATACCAATATAATTACTTCTCAATAAGTTTAGATAGTGATCAGAGGTAACATCTTCCTTTTTTTCATCCAGTTTTGTTTTATCAATAGTAGTTATGTCACTGGCTCCGGAAACAAAGGCTGCCTCCGGATTTTTCTGTAAGTATTGAAGATTATATTCGATAGTGTAATTGTACAACAAATCATCTGCATCCAGAAAAACCAGAAAATCCCCATTACTATGTTTAATTCCAGTGTTTCTGGCAGCAGACAGGCCCTGGTTTTCCTGATATACATACATAACGTTGGAAAATTTAGCTGCTACTTCTTTTGTAGTATCTGTTGATCCATCGTCTACAACTATTATCTCCGTATGTACATAGGTCTGGTTACGAATACATTCAATAGCTTCTGCCAAATATTTGCCATGGTTAAAACAGGGAATAATTACTGAAACCAAGGGAAACTCGGATGGCACAGGCAACATATACATATTTTAGTTTTCAAAACTATTTACGAACTACCAGCTTAGAGACCGTCCTATATTTATCTGCTTCTATTACTACACTTCAACGATGTATCTATTAATTGCCGTTTAGGCATCAGAAGATAAAATCAGCCAAAATATAAACTAATAGTATTTCTTCTTTTTATTCACCTGGTAAGCTTTCTTTCGTAAGATTATTAAAGTCAGTACGTCTGTTATTAGGAGTTCAGATAAGGCTTTGCCAGGATGTAGCAACTTCTGGCTTGCTTAAAAACAGGAATGATAGCAGACAAACTCGCTTAATTTTTTTTAAATTCATAGGTTAAATAGGTTCCTATCCATTGCCTGTTTATTTTCTCAAAACGGTTATTAATCCACTCTTTTATATCTTTATCTGTGATGAAAATATGATCAGCCTGTACTGGCCATTTGTTTCCCAGTAAACTAGATTTTATCTTCTGATCGATCATTTCCTTTAGTCTTTCCTGCTCAAACTGGCGACGCATGGAGCTACTTAAAAAATCGCTCCACCAGGGTTCCATATCCTCAAATACGACCAGGAATTTTCCACCGGGTTTTAATACTCTTTGTACTTCTTTAAATACTTTCAAAGGGTCGTTTACATGGTTTATACTCCAGAAAGCAAGCACAGAATCAAAGGAATTATCATTGAACATCAAAAATTCACCTACCCCCATAATAAAATTTGGTTTTTCAGCTAAACATGGGTACGATTTTGAAAGCAAATTCCAGTCAGAGCTAAGCCAATCCGTAGATGGATCTACCACTATGTAATTACAATTTTCAGGCAGATAATGTCTTACCACTCCGACTCCACCTCCCAGATCCAATATATTTCCCGACAATTTGGCAAAATAATCGCTAAAAGGGGCATAATCATGCTTAAAAAGAGATACAGCTGAATTTATATCTGTCAACAGATCTTTATACCAAAGCTCCATCTCCTGCTGCCTCTCCTGCCAGTTGCCCTCTTTTTTATTTATTGCTTCATGGGGTAACAAATTAATGTATTCTTTTTTTGGCTGAGGAAATTGAGAGTGACATGAAAGGCAGCTTATCATATCATCTGTATACTCAATTTTTCCTTTACAAACCGGGCAAATAAGTGAATTTACAAAAGGCTGAGTAGTAGAAGTCATAATGCAGAATTGATTCTTAGTAATCGTTCGCCTGTTTATCTATTTAAAACATGTATGCATATATGGAAAGCTATACTCTTTATTGTTTTATAGCTTTTCATCATTGATTGCCTTGGTATACCACTCCAGTTTTGGGCGCACTACGCCAAACCATTCTCCGGTATACTCTTTTCTCATTTCTCCAGTATCAACAATAGTAACCATGAGCGGTTCTTTGGCCTCTGCAGCCGTAGCAGATACATTTTCCAGTATCCAGGCATTAATTCGGTAAGTTCCTTCATTTAAAAGGTTGCCTGGAATTTTCATACGCGACTTATATTTTCCTTTTTTAAAAGCGGTATTTGAATAATTATCTTCGTTTGCCGTAGCGGATGCCCAGTTGGCTGATGACAATACTCCTGCTTCCAGTAAACTTCGAAGCTCAAAATAGCTGGACAGTAATAAGCCCTCTTTCAAATTTATGTATTCAATTTCAATATAAAAATTTTCATTTATGTAAAAATGGCCGCAAATCGTTCCGTCTTCCCGCAAAAGTCTCAACGCAATTATCTGGACATTATCCACGGATTGCCCAAAGTACTCCCAGGTAATTTCAGGCTTTGAATCTTTAGAAAACAAATTAAGGTATGTTCCTATTGCATCATCTACCGTGCTGTCTAAGTGTATTTTTCCTTGTCTTAATAAAATCGCTCTGCTACAAAGTTTTGCAACAGCTGCCATATTATGGCTTACAAATAAGATAGTGCGGCCCTCTCCGGCTACTTCCTTCATTTTACCTATACATTTCTTTTGAAATTCAGCATCGCCAACTGCCAAAACCTCGTCTACTATTAAAATCTCAGGTTCCAGATGGGCAGCCACGGCAAAGCCTAAGCGGACATGCATTCCGCTGCTATAGCGTTTCACAGGTGTATCAATGTGTTTTTCCACACCCGAAAACGAAATAATTTCATCTAGTTTACTTCTGATCTCAAACTTTGACATGCCTAAAATAGCCCCATTAAGGAAAATATTTTCCCTGCCTGTTAAATCCGGATGAAATCCAGTTCCAACTTCCAGTAAGCTTGCTATACGCCCGTCTACTTTTATTTCACCTAAGGTAGGTGCTGTTATGCGGGATAGAATTTTTAACAAGGTAGACTTTCCTGCCCCATTCATACCAATAATACCCACTGCCTGCCCTTGGCTAATTTCAAAATTTAAATCTTTTAAAGCCCAGAATTCATTGTCTTTAGAGTGAGTAGGATAGTCTGGTTCCAGTTTTGCGTACGGGTTTTCTTTTCCTCTCAAATTAGCCCACCAGATATTTAAATCCTGGCTTAGGGTACCAGTACCTATACTTCCCAGGCGGTATCTTTTACCTAAGCCCTCTACACTGATTACTACTTCTGACATATTGTTTTAAATAACATCCATAAAGTTTTTCTCTACCCTATTAAATATTAAAATACCGATCAGAAGAGTGATAAATGTAAATAAAAAGCTATAGGAGATGTACCAGATATTAAATTCTCCGATTCCTAATAAGGAGTATCTGAAAACTTCTATCAGCGGTGTAATAGGATTCGCTAAAAGAAAAGCTTTGTATTTTCCTTTAAAAAAGGATACTGGATAAATAACCGGCGTTGCATACATGAGGAGTTGTACCCCAAAAGTAATTAAAAAAGTTAGGTCGCGGTATTTGGTTGTTACAGACGAGATAATTATTCCTAATCCAAGTCCTAATGCTGCAACAATTAGTAGTAGAAAAGGAATGAGAAATATATAAGTATTAAAATGTATGGTACTGTTTAAAAAGAAATAAAAGTACGCGATTAAAACCAGTAGCAACAGCAGTTGAATACCAAATCCTATCAAGGCTGAGAGTACATTTGATAAGGGAACAATTAATCTTGGAAAGTAAACATTGCCAAAGAGATTTTCATTTGCTGTAAAGGTGGTTGCTGTTTTAGTTAAACAGCTGGAGAAATAATTCCATATCACTAAACCAGATAAATAAAATAAAGCCGGAGGCGCACTGTCTGTTGGAATTTCTGCTACTTTGTCAAAAACAATAATAAACATTAGCGTAGTAAGCAAAGGCTGGACAATAAACCACAGTGGCCCTAGTATAGTCTGTTTATAGACAGATACAAAATCCCGCCTTACAAACATAAAAAGCAAGTCGCGGTAGCGCCACAGATCATACAGATGTAGATCAAACCAATTTGTTTTCGGTTTAATGATTAGCGTCCATTTTTTTGCCTTATTTGGCACTAATTGATGCTCCATTAAGAAATTAATTATGACAGATCAAAGTTGGGAAAGAATTCTGGTTCAAGATCAAAATTGAACGTTATATATAGTAATTAATATCTAATTTATCAAAAGGATAATTTAAACTGTGAGCTATTAAATAGTAATTAAGATTGTGAGCTAAGTGCATTTGCTAAATCTCGCATACCTTTTATTAAAGTTAATCTCAGCAGTAGTTAATTATAAGCAGTCGCATACAAAATAAAATAGTGAGAACGTTTTTAGTGCTAATACCTTTTACCATAAAATAATGATAGGAACTAACACTCTGCCCCTTCATTTGTCTGGAGATTTTACTCATACCTTATTTGATAGTTAAAGTAAACTACGCCCAAGTGTTTCAAAGTGCCTTCTTTGCTAAGTTTGGAAGCAACTACATTTGGAAGCTGTTACAGTTCTCATAATGACCTTGAGTGTTGATTCGTCATAAGATTGTATCCATGTCAATTAAATTATGTATCTTTCTCTATTTCAATTATTTTAAATCATTGATCTTTTTACTAACCTTAGATTGCAATAATTTATTTAGATGGTCAATGAGCCATATTCTATTACAACCACCTTTAGTATGAAATTTATTCATCCAAAGTATTATATATATGTATTGTTACTCTTGGGATTATACTCAGAATCTTTTGGGCAGGTAATTACTCAAATGGGCGATATTTCTTTAGGCGGTAAAGGGGGAGAATATTTAGTAAAATGTATTAAAACAAGTGATGGAGGATATTTGTCGATTGGAAATGCTAATAATATTGATGGGGATGTTTCTGGACCTGCACAAGGAAATTATGATTACTGGGTAATAAAAACAGACGAACGTGGAACAGTTCAATGGAACAAATTATTAGGTAGTTCAGCTAATGATTATGTTTTTGATTCAACTGAAGATCTAATAAATAAGGGATTTGTATTGATAGGCTATACTGAATCAGTAATAAATAGTGGAAATATCTCTAGTTCTAGCAAAGGAGGATACTCTGATATCTGGGTAGTTAAAATATCCGAAGACGGAAATAATATTCAATGGGAAACCAGAATAGGAGGAGACGAGGAAGATTATGGATTTTCAATCCAACAGTCGAATGATGGTAATTATTTAATAGCCGGATTTACTAATTCCACACCAAATACAGGTGATCTGGGAGGGGATCTCTCCAGAGGAGGCTATGACTTTAGGCTTATTGGCTTAAGTGCCTCAGGTACTGTTCAATGGGATAAACGTTTAGGTGGATCGGATTATGAAAACGAAGTAGAAAATGGAGGTTCTATTTCTGCGATTCAGACGCTTGACGGAGGATATTTGTTTGCAGGACGTAGTTATTCAAACAAAAGTGGGGATAAGTCACAAAATGCGATAGGAGATTCAGATCTATGGATTATCAAATTAAATAAGTTACGGGAGATTGAGTGGGATATTACGCTTGGCGGCACGGATGAAGAAACGCTAACCTCCATACTTGAAACGAATAATGGCGAATATATAATTGGAAGCACTACCAAATCCAAAGATCCGGTGTTAGGGGAACCTGATGACAAAGATTTTTGGATAATAAAATTAAATAGTATTGGCTCAGTTGTTTGGGAATATAAATATGGAGGAAAGTTAGATGATGAGCTAAAATCAGTGATCCAAACCTTAGATGGTGGTTTTCTGCTGGGAGGATGGTCTTTGTCTAGTAATGATAAAGATAAGAGTCAGCCTAATTTTGGTGCATCTGATTATTGGGTCATAAAATTATTTGAAGATGGATCAAAAGAATGGGATGCTGTATATGGAGGATTACAGGAAGACCTTATATCAACTATACTTGAAACTAGGGATGGTGGTTATCTGCTGGCAGGAACTTCTTTTTCAAATGTAAGCGGAAATAAAACAGCGCCAAGTAAAGGGGATGCTGATTTTTGGTTACTTAAACTGGAAGGGACAGTTGTACTGCCTATAGATTTAATCTCTTTCAGTGCCCATAGATCTTCCATGAATTCGGTGGACCTGCGATGGAATACCGCTTCGGAAGCTAATAATTCTCATTTTACTATTGAAAGATCTACTGATAACCTTTCTTTTAACAGCATCCTTGAGATACTAGGTGCAGGAAACAGTAATCAGGTGAAGTCTTACTCAGCCATTGATAACGATCCTTTGCACGGAATATCCTATTATAGACTAAAACAGACTGATTATAATGGAAAATCCACATACTCTAAAATTGTTAGTATAGTATTACCAATAGATGCCCTAAATAACTATTCTATATTTCCCAATCCAACCGACAGTAAACATCTATATTTAGAAACAAAATCATCTGCAAACAATCAAAAAATTGTAGTTCTGATTGAAGATATTGTAGGAAAAAAAATAGTAGAGAGAGTTTTGTATGGAGATCCAATCAATCGTGTCAATTTATTTAATCAGCATTTGAACCTAAATAATGGTATCTACTTCCTAACCATTATCACATCAGATGGACTTATCAGGAAAAAAGTAATCATTGAATAAGGATTACAATTCAATCAATAGGCGTAACATCAATTGTCTGTCTTTATAGTAGCCCTGACTTAGTTATATAACATATGCTAGTTTCTTAACTGCCTTAACAAAAAGCAATTTTCCATCTATTGAATGCGTATAAATTTTGTGTTTTGCTCATGTTTTATTTGATCTATTATACGGATGAACTACATCCTTTTAGATGCTGTCTTTTAAGACTGCTTGTGCAATTTTAACTAGAATTATCCTCTACAACTGAGACACTAAATGTATACCCATCCCAGAGATGTAATAAATCTACTAAAGTAATTAGCCTGAATACAGTGCAAAAATATGGCTATTTATAATCAGAAAGATAAGTCTGAAAATTCTTGCTAATAAATTAATATACTCATTATCAATGATTTGTATTAGATTATGTTTTTTAATAACTGCTCAGAATTAAAAATGAATTAATAAGTATATAAAGCCACAGTTATAAGACCTATCCAATCTCATCTCTTATGTAAAGCTGTCCTGGTTAACATATAATGTCCACTCAATCTGAGTTTTAACTTACATGATTATGGCGGTGATAAGACTCATTCTTTTTAGAAAGTACTTTAAATTCTGGTTTTTGCAAGCTAAGCCAGTTCTCAAAATGGGTATGGCTTGCTAAAAATATACACTTTTAAAAAGAGAAAAAATGGATAGATGTCCTTCACCTACTTATACCAGGAGCCGCCTTCCCCTGGCGCTGCTGCTAATCTTACTATGGCTGCCATACCTGAGCATGGCTCAATCCTATTACGTCAACTACTCCTTACCCTCTTCCGGTAAAGTCTCCGTCAATATCTATGATGAGAAAGGAGCCATTGTGCGGGAACTCCTCCATGGACAAAGCCAGAATGCAGGCAGCTATAACCTGCTTTGGGATGGCAAAGATGGCAAAGGCAACACCTTAGCCAATCCTTTACAATACAAATGGAAACTGCTCAAAACCCCTTCAGGGCTGCAGGCAGAGTTCATCACGGGGGTAGGTTCGAGTTATCCTAATGGCGCCAACCGCCAATGGGAATCAGGTTTAGGCAATCATGAGGGCACCAGTTCGGTAGCTGTGGATGAAACCCATGCCTATGTGGCGGCCGGAGGTGGAGAAAATGTCCGCACCCATGGCAAGTTCAACTTAGAATTAACGCAGAGCATTGCCAGTGGCTGGCAGCCGGATATAGGTCAGGGCTATTTTGCCCGTACCATCCTGGAAGGCAAAATCTATGGCTTGCAAGCCGATGGCTATGTCTCCTTTCACTCGACAAGCGAGATCAATAGAATGTATCAGTCAGTGGGGACCTCTGCCAACTATGTGGGCAGCCGATGGGATGCCCTGTATCCGGGCAAAACCAGACCCGGCAGAGGCCAGATCACCATGATGCAACTCATGGACATGGCCGGAGCCCGCATCGCCACCACTTCTCATCTAGTGATCAGCTACAAAGAACAGAACCTGATCCAGTGGCGTAACCCGGCTAATGGGGCTGTCTTAGACCAGGTAACCATTCCTGCTCCATTGGGAGTAGCCATTGACAATGCAGGCAATGTGCTGGCTATCTCTGAAGGAAAAGTAGTACGCTTTTCAAGAAGTAACAAAACCCTGGTGCAGGTTATTGCCGCGACAGCTTTAGATGCTCCCTGGCGTTTGGATGTGGACCGAAGCACAGGAGAGATCTTAGTAGCTGAAAAAGCAGGGGGCAATCAGGTCAAGAAGTTTTCTTCCTCGGGCAGCTTGCTTAAAAGCTATGGCAGAAAAACCGGCAGAGCTTTTGGTTTGCATGTGGCTACAGACTTTTATGATATTTCTGATATATGTTCAGACAACAAAGGAGGCTTTTATGTGACTGAGCCGGGCAAGCGTGCCATTCCCCGGGTGGCTTACATCAATGCAAGTGGAAGTTTGGTCAAGGAGTTAGTGGGGGGCACCACCTGGACGGCTTTCGGTCAGGCAGAGCAGAATGATCCTACGGTAGTATGGCTTACTTTGGGTAATTCGTGTCTGATCAGAGCCAAGGTGGATTTAGCAAGCAAGTCCTGGAGTGTACATTCAGTGTATAACATCAATTTGCTTTCAGAAAGCAAGATGCATTACAATGGTTCGATGGGCACAGGCCTGAGTGTATGGAAGCCTTTGGTGCACAATAATACCACCTATCTCTGCTTTGATATGGGATCCGGTCAAAATCAAATAAAAGTACTCAAAGTAGATGAGAGTAACTGGAAATTATTACCTGCAGTAATTGCTTACTTTGGCTTTGATAACAATGATTATGATTATGGAGCGATCTGGACCGATGGCAATGGAGATGGACTCTTACAGGATAGCGAAAAACGCAGAATCAAATACTTGCCGTATGTTAAAAATATTCGCGTAATGGATGATTTCAGCTATGTATATGACAGAGAATCTAAGGGAACAATAGCCATGTTAAAGATAAGGGAGTGGAATGGAGCCGGCTCACCGGTCTATGAAGACTTTCCGGCTAAAGACTTTGCTCCCTGGCCTGCTTTTATGCTCAAATCCGATGGCCAGTCTAACGTGTATGGCGCTGGTCACTTTTTCGCTTCTAAAGGAGTAGGGCATCCTTTATACACAGCTGTAGGGATGGGAGACAAAGGATGGGGTACTCCTGAAGAAGTCCACCTGCTCAAGTTCAATGCTGATGGCACTTTAGCCTGGAGAGCCGGTAGAAATACCAAAACCAAAAACTATTATGATATGAACCATACCATTCTGCCCGGAGAAATATGGTCTACCTTTAAAAATACGGTAGGTGTAGTACATGAGTGTGTGGTGGCAGCTGACTTTAATGGAGGCCATAATGGGCGCACGGATTGGACAGCTTTCACCTATGTATGGGACAAGGATGGCTTATGGGTAGGGGGCTTGTTTGACAACCCCAATACCTCGGTGGCTCCTATGACGGCTTACACGCAGTCTAGTGAGAATGGGGCAGGAGGCTTGTATGAGGATCCAAGCAATGGCACGGTGTATTATTACGGGGGAGCTGAAAATGAGGTGCGTATCTACAAGATCTCCGGATGGGATAACTGGTACCGTACTAATGGAATGGTAGCTAATACAACTGTTGGTGCATCTTTAGATATCGCTACAACACTTGAGCAGGTAACTTGTTATGGATTAGATAATGGCAGTATCTCTGCTTCGGTTACTGGAGGTACCGCTCCTTATACGTATCTATGGTCCAATGGGCAAACAACAGCCGCTGTTTCAGGGTTAGAAGTAGGTACTTATTCTGTAACCGTTACTGATAAAATAGGTGTAAAATTAAGTAAAGAAGTTACCCTCGCTCAACCTAAAATATTAGCAGTTAGCAGTACAACTGTTTCTGAAAGTATAACAGGAAAAGATGGCTCGATTACCCTAACAGTGAGTGGGGGAACTGGAGCATATACCTACCTATGGTCCAATGGGGTTATTACCAAAGACCTGACTGGCATTGCAGCCGGTTCCTATACGGTTACAGTAACCGATCAAAATAAATGCTCAGCTAGCCAGGCTATTGTAGTGAGTAAAACAGTTGCTCCCTTAACTATCACTGCAAGTTTACAGAACGTGTCGTGCTACGGACAAAATAATGGCAGTGTATCAGCTACGGTTAGTGGAGGGGTAGCCCCTTATACGTATCAATGGTCTAGCGGAGCTACTACGGCCTCTGTATCTGGCTTACAGGCCGGTTCCTATACGATTACAGTAACCGATCAGGCAGGAACCAAAGTAAGCAAAAGCCTTAGCCTCACTCAACCTCAAGCAATAACTATTAGTAATAAAACAGGCAATGAAACGGCTGTGGGTAAGGATGGAGCGATTACCCTAACGGTGAGTGGGGGAACCGGAGCATATACCTACCTGTGGTCCAATGGGGCTACTAGCAAAGACCTGACTGGCATTACTGCCGGTTCCTACTCGGTTACTGTCACTGATCAAAATAAATGCTCCGCCAGCCAGACCATCGTAGTGAGTAAAAATGTTCCGCTTACTATTAGTGTTACTTTTACTAATGTTACCTGTAATGGAATAACTGATGGAAGTGCAATTGCAACAGCTACTGGAGGAACAGCACCTTATACATTTGCCTGGTCTAACGGTACAAGTGCAGCTCAAATCAATTACTTGAAAGCTGGCGATTATTCTATAACTGTAACAGATAAAGCTGGTCTTACACAAACAAAAACTATTACCCTTACACAACCTTTAGCTATTACAATCACAAATAAGACAGCAAGTGAAACAGTAGCAGGAAAAGACGGCTCGATTACCCTAACAGTAAGTGGGGGAACTGGAGCATTTACCTACCTGTGGTCCAATGGTGCTACTACTAAAGACATAACGGCGCTAACTGCAGGCTCATATTCGGTTACGGTTACCGATCAAAATAAATGTACAGCGAGCCAAACCATTGTGGTGAGTAAAACAACTGTTCCCTTAACCATCGCTGCAAGTTCTCAGAATGTAACCTGTTATAGAGCAAGCAATGCTTCTGCTTCAGTAACTGCTTCAGGTGGGATATCTCCGTATACTTATTTATGGTCTACTGGAGCTACAACAGCATCTGTATCTGGATTAAAAGCAGATTCCTATACGGTAACGGTAACTGACTTGGCAGGTAATAAACAGCTCAAGACAATAGTTATTTATCAACCTCTTCCTATTAAAATCATTACAACCGTAAAACAGGAAACAGCTGTGGGCAAGGATGCATCTATCAGTTTAACGGTAAGTGGGGGAACCGGGACTTATACTTACTTATGGTCTAATGGAGCTACTACTAAAGATTTGACATCTTTGACTGCCGGTTCCTATTCGGTTACAGTTACCGATCAAAATAAATGTACAGCCAGCCAAACCATTGTGGTGAGTAAAAATGAACCTGTAGCAGTCCTCGGCTTCAGCCTGATCAATGCCGATACCGATCAGCCTATCGCTTCTTTTAATCCGGTACGCAATGGAGATAGCCTTATCCTATCTGCTTTGCCTACCCGTAATCTAAATATGCGGGCTAATACCACTTCTCCTGATGCTATCAGTAAAGTCCAGTTTGATTTGAATACCACTACCAATTACCGGGTTGAAGCTGTAGCCCCTTACTCTTTGGCAGGAGATACTGACAATGATTATATTAAATGGAATTTAACACCCGGAAAATATATACTAAAAGCGATTCCTTACAATAAATCTAATCTTCCAGGTACAGCTTTAACCATCACTTTTTATATTATTGAAAAGGTAACCCTTCCTACTTCTTTGTCTCTTACTACTAACGCTACAAACATCACTTGTAATGGACAAAATAATGGCAGTGTATCAGCTACGGTTAGTGGAGGGGTGGCACCTTATACGTATCAATGGTCTAGCGGAGCTACTGCGGCCTCTGTATCTGGCTTACAGGCCGGTTCCTATACGGTTACAGTAACCGATCAGGCAGGAACCAAAGTAAGCAAAAGCCTTAGCCTCACTCAACCTCAAGCAATAATTATTAGTAATAAAACAGGCAATGAAACGGCTGTGGGTAAGGATGGCTCGATTACCCTAACGGTGAGTGGAGGAACTGGAGCATATACCTATCTGTGGTCTAATGGGGCTACTACCAAAGACCTGACTGGCATTACTGCCGGTTCCTATACGGTTACAGTAACCGATCAAAATAAATGCTCAGTTAGCCAAACTGTTCTTGTCAATAAAACAGAACCTGTAGCAGTCCTCGGCTTCAGCCTGATCAATGCCGATACCGATCAGCCTATCGCTTCTTTTAATCCGGTACGCAATGGAGATAGCCTTATCCTATCTGCTTTGCCTACCCGTAATCTAAATATGCGGGCTAATACCACTTCTCCTGATGCTATCAGTAAAGTTCAGTTTGGGTTAAATGGTAATACTGAATATGTAATTGAATATACTGCTCCATACTCACTATCAGGAAATAATTATGAAGACTTCAGCCCTTGGAATTTAGCCCCGGGAAAATATACATTATCTGCAATCCCTTACAATAAATCTAATGTTCCAGGTACAGCTTTAACCGTGACCTTTTATATTTTAGAGGGTTCTACTCTACTAAATCAGGAAATAGTTTTAAAGCCTGATAATTTGTTTACTCCCAATGAGGATGGCGTTAATGATTTTTGGAAGATAGACAATATTGAGTTACATCCTGAATATGAAGTAATCATCTTTAATAGAAATGGAAGTAAAGTATTTCAAGCTAAACCATATACTAACAACTGGGATGGAAGATTTGAAGGAAAGCCTTTACTTGCTGAAGCTTATTATTATGTAATTAAAAGTAATAAACGAATTACTATCAAAACAGGAACTATAACCTTAATTAGATAATAGATTAAAATTTGAGTTATTCTGAAATTAATAGTATACGTCCATGTTTATTTTGTTTATAAAAGTATCAAAGTTTAGTTATCTTAAACTAACCTTGATACTTTTATATCTTTTAGCTAATAATATAAATATATCAATATATAAGTGTAATATATAATGAATTTTTAGCAATTAGTTGCATTTAATCTTTTGATTTATAGCTTTGAACTCGTACATACGACTATGAAACTATTGATCATTTATTTTTATATTTAGTGCTTAAATAAAATTCAAATATAGAATACAATGATGCTTTATAAGAATACTTTAATTTTGATAAAAAATATACAATAAATTTACTACAGTAAATATCTGTTTTGATTTATTTGTTCAATTCTTATACTAATTTGAATGTCATTGTATTTGCTTGTATTAGAGCTTGTTATTAAATAATAATTCATTAAGTTAATAATTTAATCAATAAGATTAATACTAAAGTACTAATGCTATTTGTTTTATATTACAATTAATCTTTGTCTAACTAAGACAAGACCCATGTGCTAGAATTATAAATACACTTAAATTTTGCATTATGAAATCGCTTAAAACTAAACTGCATTTATTTGCAAGAAATTCCCCGTCCTCATCCCCAGGTGAATACTTATCAATGGTTCCTCTACTATTTAAGAAGTATATATTATACTGTTAAATTAAATTGTAAATTAGAGTTCGTTTAATGGAGTAAGTAATAGATTGCTAAAAGGCTTATCCTTGGATTAGCTATATTCTCTTCGAAACTATCTCCTTAAATGAAATTCTTATTAAGAGAAAATAATCATTATTGATAAGGTTATACAATCTGTAAATCAATCTCTTGTGTGTAAGTAAATTATATCTATTAATAATAGGCATATTTAACTTTGATTGACCACAATTTTACAATCTATCTATAAGGTTATATTATCTCTTTACCTCCAGCTATTGCTTATATACATTAAGCACTATTTATTAATAAAAGATACCAGACAGTATAAATGCTACACTTAAAGTGATTAGGTGGATATTTATGCAATTATCCTGTTAAGGAATAAATGAAGCTATTACTGACTTATTATAAAATATACACTTTTAAAAAGAGAAAAAATGGATAGATGTCCTTCACCTACTTATACCAGGAGCCGCCTTCCCCTGGCGCTGCTGCTAATCTTACTATGGCTGCCATACCTGAGCATGGCTCAATCCTATTACGTCAACTACTCCTTACCCTCTTCCGGTAAAGTCTCCGTCAATATCTATGATGAGAAAGGAGCCATTGTGCGGGAACTCCTCCATGGACAAAGCCAGAATGCAGGCAGCTATAACCTGCTTTGGGATGGCAAAGATGGCAAAGGCAACACCTTAGCCAATCCTTTACAATACAAATGGAAACTGCTCAAAACCCCTTCAGGGCTGCAGGCAGAGTTCATCACGGGGGTAGGTTCGAGTTATCCTAATGGCGCCAACCGCCAATGGGAATCAGGTTTAGGCAATCATGAGGGCACCAGTTCGGTAGCTGTGGATGAAACCCATGCCTATGTGGCGGCCGGAGGTGGAGAAAATGTCCGCACCCAGGTTAAGCTTGACCGGTCACTTTCACAGCTGGTTTTTAGCGGCTGGCAGCCGGATATAGGTCAGGGCTATTTTGCCCGTACCATCCTGGAAGGCAAAATCTATGGCTTGCAAGCCGATGGCTATGTCTCCTTTCACTCGACAAGCGAGATCAATAGAATGTATCAGTCAGTGGGGACCTCTGCCAACTATGTGGGCAGCCGATGGGATGCCCTGTATCCGGGCAAAACCAGACCCGGCAGAGGCCAGATCGCCATGATGCAACTCATGGACATGGCCGGAGCCCGCATCGCCACCACTTCTCATCTAGTGATCAGCTACAAAGAACAGAACCTGATCCAGTGGCGTAACCCGGCTAATGGGGCTGTTTTAGACCAGGTAACCATTCCTGCTCCATTGGGAGTAGCCATTGACAATGCAGGCAATGTGCTGGCTATCTCTGAAGGAAAAGTAGTACGCTTTTCAAGAAGTAACAAAACCCTGGTGCAGGTTATTGCCGCGACAGCTTTAGATGCTCCCTGGCGTTTGGATGTGGACCGAAGCACAGGAGAGATCTTAGTAGCTGAAAAAGCAGGGGGCAATCAGGTCAAGAAGTTTTCTTCCTCGGGCAGCTTGCTTAAAAGCTATGGCAGAAAAACCGGCAGAGCTTTTGGTTTGCATGTGGCTACAGACTTTTATGATATTTCTGATATATGTTCAGACAACAAAGGAGGCTTTTATGTGACTGAGCCGGGCAAGCGTGCCATTCCCCGGGTGGCTTACATCAATGCAAGTGGAAGTTTGGTCAAGGAGTTAGTGGGGGCACCACCTGGACGGCTTTCGGTCAGGCAGAGCAGAATGATCCTACGGTAGTATGGCTTACTTTAGGCAATTCGTGTCTGATCAGAGCCAAGGTAGATTTAGCAAGCAAGTCCTGGAGTGTACATTCAGTGTATAACATCAATTTGCTTTCAGAAAGCAAGATGCATTACAATGGTTCGATGGGCACAGGCCTGAGTGTATGGAAGCCTTTGGTGCACAATAATACCACCTATCTCTGCTTTGATATGGGGGCAGGAGAGCCAGAAGTTAAAATTATTAAAGTAGATGAGAGTAACTGGAGATTAATGCCTGCAGTAAATATCCGGTTTGGTTACGACAATAATGACTATAACTATGGAGCGATCTGGACGGATGGCAATGGAGATGGACTCTTACAGGATAGCGAAAAACGCAGAATTAAATATCTGCCGTATATCCGTAATCTAAGAGTAATGCCTGATTTTACTTACATTTATGACAGGTATTCTCTGGGAACAATAGCTATGCTAAAAGTAAGGGAGTGGAATGGAGCCGGCTCACCGGTTTATGAAGACTTTCCGGCCAAAGACTTTGCTCCCTGGCCTGCTTTTATGCTTAAATCCAATGGCCAGTCTAATGCATATGTTGCTTCACACTATTTTGCTACTGAGGGAGTAGGCTATCCCTTATATACAGCTGTAGGGATGGGAGACAAAGGTTGGGGTGCTCCTGAAGAAGTCCACCTGCTCAAGTTCAATGCCGATGGCACTTTAGCCTGGAGAGCCGGTAGAAATACCAAAACCAAAAACTATTATGATATGAACCATACCATTCTGCCCGGAGAAATATGGTCTGCTTTCAAAAACACGGTAGGCGTGGTGCATGAATGTGTGGTGGCAGCTGACTTTAATGGAGGTTACAACGGACGTACAGATTGGACGGCTTTCACCTATGTATGGGACAAGGATGGCTTATGGGTAGGGGGCTTGTTTGATAACCCCAATACCTCGGTGGCTCCTATGACGGCTTACACGCAGTCTAGTGAGAATGGGGCAGGAGGCTTGTATGAGGATCCAAGCAATGGCACGGTGTATTATTACGGGGGAGCTGAAAATGAGGTGCGTATCTACAAGATCTCCGGATGGGATAACTGGTACCGTACTAATGGAACTGTGGTAAGTGGTACCACTCCTCCACCTACAACTACGCTACGTACACCAGAAAATCCTGCTAATACTACCAATGGATTAGATTATAGTTATTATGAAGGTACATGGAGTGATATTCCTGATTTTAATAGCTTAACAGCTTTTAAAAACGGTACTGTAACTTCTATTAGTCTCGCAAACCGTAACCGGAATGATTTTTATGGATTCAGATTCAATGGCTATATTTCGGTACCCACTGATGGAGAATATACTTTCTATACAACTTCAGACGATGGCAGCCGCTTATACATAGGCAATACTCTAGTAGTAGATAATGGTGGTTCGCATGGATCCATTGAGAAATCAGGAAAAATTGGCTTGAAAGCAGGTAAACATAGTTTTAGTGTAACTTATTTTGAAGATGATGGAGGTGAAGCTCTAAGTGTGAGTTATTCAGCATCAAATATTAATAAGCAAGTTATTCCTGCCTCTGTTTTGTATAGGAATTCTACCACTACAACTCCTACTCCTTCAGAAGGAACAGGGTTAAGTGCTACATATTATGATAATATGGATTTAACCGGAAGTACTATGAAGCGAATTGATGCAACTGTAAATTTTGATTGGGGTAACTTTGCTCCGACTAGCAGTATGGGTGTAGATCAATTTTCCGTTCGTTGGGAGGGACAGATTCAAGCTTTGTATAGTGAACCATATACTTTTCACATTCTTTCAGATGATGGAGTCAGATTATGGGTAAATGGCCAGCAACTTATTAATAACTGGAATCGGTCTCATTCAGAAACCAATGGAAATATCACTCTTACAGCGGGGCAGAAGTATTCAATCAAGATTGAGTATTTTGAGGATGGTGGCGGTGCTATTTCCAAATTATATTGGAGTAGCGCAAGGCAGGCAAAACAGATCATTCCTAAGAATTATCTATACCCTCTGTCTAGCTCTAACGGACGGGTTGGCAATGATATTGAGACAGTGAAAGCAGAAAATATACAATTATACCCTAATCCTGCTAAAGGCCTGTTAAATATAGTTTTTCCATATGGGGCAGACGAAGTAGTGGAAGTGTCCTTCATTGATAATTTATCTATAACCAGAAAAACTGTTCAAGGTGTAATAAGTAAAAATACACTTACCATTAATTTACAGGAATTACCGACAGGTATATATATAGTTAGAACTAGATATAGAGATCAAACCAATATAAGCAAATTGATAATTCATTAATTTGCTTATATTAGACTACATTAACTGAGTCTAAAAACCAGCTTAAGAAAGAAATATTTTTCTTTTTTAAGCTGGTTTTGTTTCTTGGTTTGTAGTAGGTCAAATTGGATAAGATAGTAAAATAAGCAAAATCGCAGTATTTCTGTATTTTATCTACTTCTTAAAATAAATATGTAAAAATACCTAGAATTAGGTATTTTATTTACTAATAGATTTCCATATATTTGAATCATAATCCAAAAGTCACCTTTGTAAGGAATTGCAACATTTTATCTGTTATAAATATTCTTGTTCTTACTAAAAGTGCTATTTTTTAGTATAAATAGCACTTTTAAGGATATTGTACTATTTGATTTGTTTTTTAGATGTTTTATTTTAAAGCAAGTTCTTGTATAGAAGTTTACTTTTTTGATGAAAAAATAATAAACTGTAAATATTCATCACGTCACATAAAAAATGTACTATCCCTATACTTTTAATAAAAATAAATTGAAGATCATATGTTTTTAAATCTGATTATCCTCAAAAAGATTACCTGAAAAAACCTATGTTGTTCAACATTGAAGCCAGCTCATAAGTAACCCAGCACCTTAAGCATTTATAATTTATTTCTTTTAATACTCCTTACTCATTTAGTAATTAATCAAATGCTATCTATCTAACAGAATAAGCATAAATCTTTCATGAAAGTTATGTGTGTAATGCAATAAACTGATTCTAATAATTTAGGAATGGGTTTTTGCATGGAATACCTATTAATGCAAAGCTTAGAGATAAATATTTTCTTATTGTATAAGAGAATGTTTTGAAAGGATAGAAATAGGGTAAAAGAAAGAATCAGTGAGTAAACTTGTGGTGTCCAACCAAAAAGTTTTATGCAAGAAAGATTCTTCGAACTCACTGATTGTGAGTGGGAAATTATCAAGGAAGTAGTAGATAACCAAAGAAAAATCAAACATGACAAACGTGTTATTCTTAATGCTATTCTATGGCTACTTACTACAGGTAGTCAATGGCGCAACATGGAAAGTAAATACCCACCCTGGCAAACCATTTATTACCATTACAGGCAGTGGAAGAAGCGAGGCATCATCGAAGAGCTGTTGGCTTTTTTAGCAATCAGAGAAAGAAAAAAAGCAGGCCGACAAGCCTTGCCAAGCGTGTTAGCTATTGATAGTCAAAGTGTAAAGATTGTACAGTTTACTTCCCAAGACAAGGGCATAGATGGCAACAAAAAGGTGAATGGCAGAAAAAGACATCTAGCAGTGGATTGTTTAGGTATTCCTTGGGCTGTGCATGTAACAGCCGCCCATGTGTCAGACACTACAGCCGGTTATGAGTTAGCAGCTAAGCTGAAGGGTAAGTCTTGCCGCCTACATACACTAAAAGCAGATAATGGCTACAAAGATACCTTTGTAGAAGAGATAGAAAGAGACTATGGATGGAAGGTAGAAATTGTACAAAAGCCTGAAAGCGTAAAGGGCTTTGTGCCGGCAGGAGGCCGTTGGGTGGTAGAACGCAGTTACGGATGGCTCAATTTTAAGCGTAGATTGAGCCGTGACTTTGAGAAAAGCACAGAAAGTTCGGAAGCTATGCTACAATTAGCCTTTATTGACACACTGCTTAAAAGAAAACCAGTATAATATTTCAAAACGTTCTCTAATTAAAACCTTATTATAATTAAACCCACATTTATATGGAAATACAGTATACTATCTTTAAAAGAAAGGTGGCTTTTATCCCTATTGCCTTATTTTTTTTACTGAGTTTATTCACTACAAACCTATACGGGCAATTTAACTTTGCTGTAGGCCAGCTAACAGGAGTTTCGCTGATTAATCCTACTTCTTTACAATTTGGTCCTGATGGCCGTTTGTATGTTTCACAACAGAACGGAATAATCAAAGTGTTAACCATTGTGAGGGAAGGGCCAAACACTTACACAGTAACTTCCACAGAAACTATTACTCTTATTAATAGTATTCCTAATCACAATGATGATGGATCAGCAGCTGCCAGTGTTACAACAAGGCAAGTAACCGGTATACTAGTTACTGGTACTGCTGCCGACCCTGTATTGTATGTAGGGTCTAGTGATAGCCGCATTGGGGGGCCAGGAGGGAATGGTGATGCAAATTTAGATACCAATTCAGGTATAATCTCCCGCCTGACAAAAAATGGAAGTTTATGGGAGAAAATAGATTTAGTTCGTGGCTTGCCTCGCTCTGAAGAAAACCATTCTATCAATGGGTTGCAGTTAGATACACAAACGAATACGATGTATGTGGCTGTGGGTGGCTTTACTAATGCTGGTGCGCCCTCAAGTAATTTTGCATTTATTACTGAATATGCCCTTTCTGCTGCTATCATTTCTGTGGATTTGGATGCCATAGATGCGATGACTACTAAAGGTACAAGTAATAACAGATATAAATATGATTTACCTACGCTGGACGATCCCACCCGTACAAATAATGCCGATGGGACTGATATTAATGATCCTTTTGGTGGCAACGATGGATTAAATCAGGCTAAGATCGTTATTGGGGGGCCAGTACAAATTTATTCACCAGGGTATCGCACACCTTATGATTTGGTTATTACAAAAGCCCGCCGTATGTATGTAGTAGATAACGGTGCAAATCAAGGATGGGGGGGACATCCAGCTAATGAAGGATCTAATGGCAATGTAACAAATAATTATATACCTGGAGAACCCGGATCTTCCAGCCCAGGCCCAAATGATGACGCAGTTAATAATTTAAATGGATTTGAATATATTGGCAATATAGATACGTATGTGCCCGGAAGCTATTATGGGGGACATCCTACGCCTATTCGTGCTAATCCGGCAGGTGCGGGCTTATATACACACACAGGTTCCATTACAGGTGGAGTTGGCGTATGGCGCACAAGCAAAACCGGAGCAAATCCATTACCAGCTGACTGGCCTCCAGTTCCGGTGAGTATGGCTAATCCTATTGAAGGTGACTTTCAAAATCCGGGAGAAACCGATCGTACTTTAATAAACTTCTCACCATCTACCAATGGATTAGCAGAATATACAGCCTCTAATTTTAATAATGCATTAAAAGGAGATATACTTGCCGCTGGCTTTTTCGGAGATATTTATAGAATCAATTTGAATACAGCAGGCACCGGTGTTTTAAACAGATTAGCCGGGAAAAAGGAAAATCAAGATCCCGCCTTTGCTTCCGGTTTTGGAGCTGAGCCATTGGATATAACTACACAGGGCGATAATGATATTTTCCCAGGTACGGTATGGGCAGCAACCTATGGAAGTAGTTCAATTGTAGTTTTCGAGCCCCAAGATTTCCAACCGGATGATTGTACAGGCCAGGACAATGCAAATGATGATGATAGCGATGGCTATACTAATGCGGATGAAATTGATAATAATACCAACCCTTGCTCAGCAGCCAGTAAGCCTGCTGATTTTGACCGCGATTTAGTTTCGAATTTAAATGACCTTGATGATGACAATGATGGTATAGCAGATATTCAAGATTACTTTGCACTCGATGCTGACAATGGAATAGCAACTACACTACCTATAAACTATGACTTGTTTAATAATGATCCTGGTACAGGACTTTTTGGATTAGGCTTTACAGGATTGATGAGAAATGGTACAACTAATTATTTGCAACAATTTAATGAAGATAATTTAATTCCTGGAGGTGCTGTTGGTGCATTTTCAGTAGTGGATGCTTCTATAGGAGATGCCTTGGGTAATCAGAATAACCAGGAAAATGCGTTTCAATTTGGTATCAATGTTGATTCTAATACAGAGCCTTACACGGTTCGTGCACGTATGCTGGGTGCATTTTTTAATAATCAAACCCCTGCAAATTTCCAGTCACAAGGTGTGTATATAGGAACCGGAGATCAGAATAACTATATTAAAATTGTACTGAACGCAAATGGGGGCACACCAGGAATAGAAGTAGTGTATGAAAATGGAGGTGTTCCGGTTATCCAGCAATACAGTATTGGTGTGCTGCCTTCGCAAAGTCTGGATTTACTATTAGCGGTTAATCCAATCGCAGGTACTGTACAGGCGAGATATGCCAAAAATGGCGGTACAGTTGTTTCTATTGGCTCTCCTATTGCGGTAAGTGGTCCATTATTAACGAGTATTCAATCAACACCTGCTCTGGCGGTAGGGATTATCTCTACTTCACGAGGGGCTACTCCTTTCACTGCAACCTGGGATTTTATCCATGTAACCTACAATAGCAATCAGGCACCTATCTTGCTCAATGAAATTCCAGATCAAAATGCAAAAGTAGAGGTAAACTTCAATTTTGTTGTCGCTGATACTACGTTTACAGATGAAAATGGAGATAACCTAACTTACTCAGCTACGCTGTCAAATAACAGTGCATTACCTGCCTGGTTAAAATTTAATGGAAGTACACGCACTTTTAATGGAATACCCACCAGTAATAATCCTTCTACAATAAATGTAAAAGTAACTGTAAACGATGGCAAAGGAGGAACAGCCAGTGATATATTTGCAATAAGTATTGCTCCTTCAAGTAATGCATCTGCTTTATACCTGGTGAATGCAGGTGGACCGGAGATTAATTATAACGGTAAAATCTGGAGTGCGGATCAGTACTTTACAGGAGGAGAAACGTATTCAAATTTCAACATTGAAGATATTGAAGGGACAGCTGATGATGATTTATATAAAACAGAGCGTAATTCTCCAACCAAACAATTTAGTTACAATTTCCCTGTAGTAAGTCCGGATACCTATACTGTGAAACTACATTTTGCAGAAATTTATATGGGTGCCACAGGAGGCGGATATGGAGCAGCGAGAGAACGTGTATTTGATGTAAATATAGAAGGTGGTACAATAGAATTAGACGATTTTGATATTTATGAAGAAATAGGTCCTATGAAAGCAGTTATTAAAACTTTTAATGTAACTGTTACAGATGGTATGTTAAATATTAATTTCACTGCCACCATAGATCAGCCTAAAATTTCTGCCATTGAAATATGGCCTTATACTGGAAATTCAGAACCAACGCTTGTAGCTACTCCTACTTCAGTCCATTTCTTCTCACAGCAAGCAGGGACTACTTCCACACCGCAAACAATATCGATCTCTAATACTGGTATGACTGCATTAAATGTAACAGGTGTTACTATTACAGGTGCAAATAGCAGTGAATTTCAACATGATTTTACTGCATCAACCACAATTGCGGCTGGTGCTTCGATTCCAATACAATTAACCTTTACACCCATTTCTTTAGGCCTAAAAACAGCGCAATTAAATATTACCCATACCGGTACAAACCCCAAATTAACCATTAACTTAACAGGAGAAGGACATGATAATGCAGCTTGTTCAGCCACCGGTAGTATCTTGAGAGAATTATGGAGCAATGTACCGGGAACAGAAGTAACAGCTATTCCTGTCAATACTACTCCAAGCTCGGTTTCTCAACTTACTATTTTTGAAACCCCGGGTAACATAGGAGATAGTTATGCTCAACGCATCAGAGGCTTTATTTGTCCACCGGCTTCGGGCAACTATACTTTCTGGATCGCAGCTGATGATGATTGTGAGCTGTGGCTGTCTACCAATGACAACCCGGCCAACAAACAACGGATTGCTTTTTCCACCAGCTGGACAGGTTCCAGGGAATGGACCAAGTATGCTACTCAGAAATCAGCCTTAATAGCTTTACAAGCCGGACAGAAGTATTACATCGAAGCTTTACACAAAGAAGGAGGAGGAGGAGATAACCTAGCTGTAGGCTGGCAGTTGCCCAGTGGCATCATGGAACGTCCCATTGCCGGAAGCAGATTGTCTCCTTTTACGTTGATACCGACAGTAGATGCAGGCGAGGATCAGATTATCAGTTTGCCTACCAATAGTGTTGCGCTCAATGGATCAGCCAGTGGTGCGCCTGTGAATAGTTATGCCTGGAGTCAGATGAGTGGACCCAATACAGCTAACTTCAGCAATGCCACTATTGCTAATCCAATGGTGAGTGGCTTGATCCAGGGCACCTATGTGTTCAGGTTGTCTGTTAACCAAAATGCAGCTTTCGATGAGGTTAGTGTTATAGTGAATGCTATCCCTGCTAACTGTTCAGCCACCGGCAGTATCCTAAGAGAACTATGGACCAATGTACCGGGAACAGAAGTAACAGCTATTCCTGTCAATACTACTCCAAGCTCGGTTTCTCAACTTACTATTTTTGAAACCCCGGGTAACATAGGAGATAGTTATGCTCAACGCATCAGAGGCTTTATTTGTCCACCGGCTTCGGGCAACTATACTTTCTGGATCGCAGCTGATGATGATTGTGAGTTGTGGCTGTCTACCAATGACAACCCGGCCAACAAACAACGGATTGCTTTTTCCACCAGCTGGACAGGTTCCAGGGAATGGACCAAGTATGCTACTCAGAAATCAGCCTTAATAGCTTTACAAGCCGGACAGAAGTATTACATCGAAGCTTTACACAAAGAAGGAGGAGGAGGAGATAACCTAGCTGTAGGCTGGCAGTTGCCCAGTGGCATCATGGAACGCCCCATTGCCGGAAGCAGATTGTCTCCTTTTACGTTGATACCGACAGTAGATGCAGGCGAGGATCAGATTATCAGTTTGCCTACCAATAGTGTTGCGCTCAATGGATCAGCCAGTGGTGCGCCTGTGAATAGTTATGCCTGGAGTCAGATGAGTGGACCCAATACAGCTAACTTCAGCAATGCCACTATTGCTAATCCAATGGTGAGTGGCTTGATCCAGGGCACCTATGTGTTCAGGTTGTCTGTTAACCAAAATGCAGCTTTCGATGAGGTTAGTGTTATAGTGAATGCTATCCCTGCTAACTGTTCAGCCACCGGCAGTATCCTAAGAGAACTATGGACCAATGTACCGGGAACAGAAGTAACAGCTATTCCTGTCAATACTACTCCAAGCTCGGTTTCTCAACTTACTATTTTTGAAACCCCGGGTAACATAGGAGATAGTTATGCTCAACGCATCAGAGGCTTTATTTGTCCACCGGCTTCGGGCAACTATACTTTCTGGATCGCAGCTGATGATGATTGTGAGCTGTGGCTGTCTACCAATGACAACCCGGCCAACAAACAACGGATTGCTTTTTCCACCAGCTGGACAGGTTCCAGGGAATGGACCAAGTATGCTACTCAGAAATCAGCCTTAATAGCTTTACAAGCCGGACAGAAGTATTACATCGAAGCTTTACACAAAGAAGGAGGAGGAGGAGATAACCTAGCTGTAGGCTGGCAGTTGCCCAGTGGCATCATGGAACGTCCCATTGCCGGAAGCAGACTATCGCCTTTTGTTAATAATGCATCAGCTAGAGTATCCAACGAAGTATTACAAGAGGAAGCTCCTGGAATTATTGCATATCCAAATCCATTCTCTTCTACAATAACATTAGAACTTAAGTCAATAGAGACTGAACAAGTAGCTTTGGAAATCTATACCAGCCAGGGTACACTGGTTACTAAGTTATATAGTGGAGAAATAGAAGCAAATAAGTTATACAAGTTTACACTAAATGGTGAAAAGTTAAGTAAAGGCGTTTATATGGCTCGCTTGGTTACTAAGAAAAAAGTGGTATATGAAAAGATAGTGCTGTTAAAGTAATCGAATAAAAAGCGGAATAATTTATTTCAAATAGAACTGAAGCAAGCAAAATTAGGATGAATAAGATTATTATATTTTTAATCTTATTCATCCTAATTTTATTATATAGCATAATGACCTTAAGTTTCAAAAAAGCATTTTACCCTGTAAACTATTACCTAAGCAAATATTATCATATCACTAGACCTTCAACTTTGCTTAATTGTTTGTGAGCATATTTCATATGTTGTATTTCTATAAATATAAATGTCAATTCTTAAATAGAAAAATGTGTACTAGTATTTCACATGTATATGTCTTAGGTATATCCAATTTCTGAAAAACTCTCTCCATAAATAAAAGTAGGAAAATTCAAAAAAATCAACCTAAAACCAGTTATTTGCTAAATAAATTTGATTCATCTTGTCGTATTCGTGTTGTTTGATAAATATATTTGATAAATGCGATGGATAAGCTATATACATTGTACTTCTAAAAACCTTTGTAAGGTAGATTGAAATTATTATATTTTATACAAGAATTTGGTGTGTCCAAAATACTGTTTCATCGAAAAATTACATATACCAAATTGTAAGTCTTTATTTTTGCATAACCTTTCCAATCCTATCACCTAAAGCATAATAACATAAAGGCCTAACTATTAAACACATTAAGGTTTGTCAAACTTTAATAATACAAATGGCTAAGCAATGTATACACAACTCCAAAAGATATAGCACCTCCAACATATTAAATCTTTCAATACCATTCAAATAATGGATTGACTTGAGCAATAGTTTGCAAAGATGTAAATGGATTTTTCTCTTTTATTTAAAATAGTAAAAAAGACTGTTATATTTTCAGTATGTAAATTATAATACCCTATTTGACCTTTTTTAGATAAAGTTGTATCTACCTGTAAAATAAAGCATAGAAATATATAAGTAGCCTTCTATATAATGCATAAATTTCTTTTAACTAATAATACAATGGTATCAATCCGAATCTTGTTTTTTTGCTTGCTAATTTTCTCTATTGCTTCCTGCATTAGTGGTAAAAAGCTAGTTAATTTACAGGATAACGAAGCTGACATAATAAATTCTGGTAAAGAAGTGGGTAAAACTTTCAAATTGAAAGATACAGAATACCATTTGAGGTCAGGCGACCGGATTATGGTTCGTATATTTAGCTTAACACAAGAAAAGTTCAACTTTTTTGGTGCTCCGGAAATAGAATTAAAGCTGGATAAACAAGGCCGGGTTGAGCTACCTGTTTTGGGATATATACAAGTAGGAGGGCTTACCATCCGAGAAACAGAAGAAAAACTAAAAGAATTATCAATAGATTATCTGAAAAGCCCTACGATAAGCATCAAATTAACTAATTTTAGCTTTACTATATTAGGTGAGGTAAATCAACAAGGCACATATACAGCTACTGAAGCTAAAGTTAATTTATTAGAAGCGCTAGGCCGGGCAGGAGGATTAACCGACTTTGCAGACCGTGCCAATATCCGAATAATTCGCCACGAAAATGAAACAGCCAAAATATTTAAATTAAATGTGCTGGAAGATAATGTATTACTCTCTGACCAATACTTCTTGCAGCCAAATGATATTGTTATGGTAGATCCTTTAAAAGCGAAGAATGTTCGACAGAATCAAATGAGTACCATTAGTGTTATTGTGTCTGTAGCTGCAAGCATAAGTCTGATTTTATTCCAAATCTTAAAATAATAAATTTGTGGCAGAAGATTATGTAAATAGCCAAAATCAAGATAGCTTTTTTGAGCTGCGTAAAATAGCAGAGAAAGTTTTTCGTAAATGGCATATACTGGCATTATCTGTATTTATATGTTTAGCTATAGCCTATCTTGTAAATAGATATACCGTTCCTGAATATTATATTAGTACCTCCATTTATGTAAAACAACCCAAAGAGAACCCCAATATTGCTGCTCTGTTATTCGAACAAAATGCAACTGGAACCAATTTAGCTGCTGAGGTAATTAAACTTAACTCGTTTTCACTAGTTGAAGCTACTGTAAAAAGTCTGACTTTAGAAGTATCATATTTCAAAGAGGGAAATATCAAAGTTTATGAATTATATAAAGATAGCCCTATAACAATTGTACCAGATACTACTTCAGAGACCATTCCATATAATCAACCTATTATTTGCGTAATCAACAACAAAAAAACTTTCTCAGTGAAGATGAATGAGGAAGACGTTAACTTTAAAAATAAAACTTATGCATTTGGAAAGGCAGCAAAAATTAATGGTTTTACTTTTACTGCTTACTTAAATAATCTTAATGTCATTGAAAATGAAGAAATAATATTTCAGGTAAATGATATCAATAACATTATACAACATTATCAAGATAACCTGGGTATTGAAGCAGATGATAAAGAATCCTCTGTAATCTTTCTTTCTATGATAAGTGAAACTCCGGCAAAAGAAATAGACTTTTTAAACCAGCACGTAATTAATTTTATTAATGAAGATATAAAAGAAAAGAATATTGCCTCTGATAAAACGGTAAACTTTATTAATCAGCAACTGGCAATGAATACTGATTCTCTTGATTTTATTGAGCTTCAGTTAGAGCAATTTAAAGGTCAGAATCCTTCTATTGATCTGAGCGAACAAGGAAATCAATTATATACAGATATACGTGCCCTAGAACAGGAAAAGGCAAATTTATTAATGGCAAACCGCTATTATGATTTTATTACCAGTACTTTACAACAAAACAATGAGGTTGATCAGATTGTAATCCCTCCTTACTTATCCATAAAAGATCCAGGCTTAGAGGCAACTATTGAAAATCTGGTGGCCACTCAACTAGAAAATAAATTATTAAAGTCAGATAATAAATTAAAGAACCCTTATATTCAAGTTAATGAACAGAAAATAGCAGAGCTTAAAAACAGTATTCAGAAAAAAATACAAGGCTTGAAAGCGGCTAATGCACTTACCATTAACAATATAACTAATAAAATAAATACTCACCTAGCCTCACAAAAGGAATTACCATCAGCTGAACGAAAATTAGTAGACATCAAACGAAATTATGTAATCAGTGAAAGTTTAGTACAGTTTTTAATGCAGAAGCGGGCTGAAGCTGAGATCACAAGGACTTCTAACACCTCCGATTTTAAAATAGTGGATCGTGCCAGGGTATCAGGTGTTCCTATTAAACCACGCCCAATGAAGAATTACCTGACTGCCATAATTATAGGTCTAATTATTCCAATTGGCCTCATATTTCTTACTGACTTATTGGATACTAAAATTGCTACAAAAGATGATATACTCAAGTTATCAGCTTTACCGGTGTTGGGTATGGTGGTACATAGTAAACTAAAAAATAAATTATTGAATGATGAAAATCATAAAAGTGCCTTAGCAGAGTCATTTCGCTCAATCAGGTCAAATCTTAGCTTTTTATCCAGCAGTACGAATCAGTCTAAAATAATCTTGGTTACTTCTGCTGTTAGTGGCGAAGGTAAATCATTTTGTGCAGAAAATCTGGCCTCTATATTGGCGGCAGCTGGCAGAAAAACTGTTTTAATTCAGGCAGACATGCGAAAAATAAATGAAACTGAATTATCGGCTGATTTAAAGATATTAGGCTTAAGTAATTATCTCGCAGGCAATGTTTCCATAGTTGATATTATCAATCCAACTCAAATACAAAACTTATCTCTTATTCGGTCAGGGCATATACCACCAAATCCTGCAGAATTGATACTAAGTAGTCAGATGCGTAAACTTTTAAATGAGATTCATAATCAGTTTGATTGTGTTATCATAGATACTCCACCTATTGGAATTATATCTGATGGCCTGGAATTGATGAAGTATGCTGATATTAATATTGTTGTTGTAAGGCAAAGTTATACTGAGAAGTCTTTTTTAGCTCATTTGAACGATATATATCGGATTCATAAGATACGTAATATGGCAATTTTATTGAATGATATGAAGATGGATAATTTGATCGGCTATGGTGTCTCAAAATATGGTTCCTATTATTATCAAGAGCAGAAGAAATCAAAAAAATGGTGGCAGATACTTAATAAAAATTAACGCTCCTTTCGTTTGTAATTTTCGACATACAAATAAAATTTATTGTCACTTAGATTAGTACAAAACCAATGTTTTTTTCAGCATCTACTAATAGAGCCTATCATTGGATAAAAGTGATTTCTAAATTTGCCTCTGTTCAAATAATAGCACAGGGTCTTAATTTAATTTCCGGACTTTTTATTATCCGTTTGTTAAGCAAAGATGAGTATTCTTACTATACGATAGCAAACACTATGGTAAGTATGATGAATGTATTGGTAAGTAGCGGCATTAGCATTAGTATGACTTCTATTGGGGGAAAGATTTGGAAAGATCAATATAAATTCAGCCAGCTAATAATTACAGCTACTCAATTAAGAAAATATTTAGCTGCAATAATCATTGTAGCAGTAGTTCCTGTGCTGATTTACATGCTTTACAGCAATGGAGCCCCATCTTATTATTCAATTCTTATTACAATAGCTCTTTTATGGGGACTATATTATGAATTAACTGCCGGTATTCAAATTATAATATTAAGATTACATTCAGAAATTGCCCGTATTCAAAATATGGAATTATGGACGTCCTTCATCCGTACTTCTCTTATACTACTCTGCTATTTCACTTATCTAAATAGCTTAATAGCTATTTTGATTGGCTCACTTGCTCTTGCAATAAGACAGTTATGGTTAAGTAATTGGACTAACAGTTACATTACTGCTGAAGCAGGAACTAATATAGAATACCAGCAAGATATAATAAGAATTATTAAACATCAATTTCCAAGTACATTGTATTACTGTTTTCAAGCACAAATAATGATATGGCTTATTGGTGTTTTTGGCAAAGCCGAGAATATTGCTGAAGTAGGTGCTCTTGGCCGAATAAGTGTTATCTATGCAATTATTGGTTCAGTTTTAAATTCTATAATATTGCCAAAATTTGCCAGCTGTCAGGAACCGCGACAATTACTGCAAAAATACTTTCAAATTATTTTACTTTACTTAAGTTTCTGTCTGTCACTGCTAATAGCTTCTGCATTTTTTCCGGATCAGTTCTTATGGGTGTTAGGCAATAAGTATGCTCATCTTCAAAAAGAATTAGTATTGATTTCTTTAAGTACTGTTTTAAGTAATGTTGTGGGAGTTATGTGGTCTCTTAATGCTACTCGTGGATGGGTAAAAAACTCTTGGTTTTATATACCTATAACCCTTCTTCTTCAGGTTTTCCTGCTTATATATATGGACGTTAGTTCTTTAAATGGTGCCATACTATTTGGATTAATTTCTGTAATACCATATTTCTGTATCAATATATTTCTAACAGTAAAAGGTTTCTTTACATTTTTTAAGGATTCTATAGTAAAAGTTGAAAAGGTTTAATTTATAGGTATTAGTATATTTAATAAATACTCTGATAATAAGTAAAGTATATACTAATTGTATCCAAACTATATAAGGAGAAAATGGAATAATTAAATCATACGGATAAATTAGTCAGTATTTTCCTGTCATTTCAATACGTATCACATATAAATTTAAAATATTAAATACAGGCATCAATTGGAATTATGGAACCGGAAAAGAAAAAGTATACCATAAGCGTAGCACTTGTTACCCGGAATAGAGCAGATTCTTTAGAAAGATGTTTAAGAAGTCTGCATCAACAGACCGTTCAACCCTTCGAAATAATTATTTCTGATGACTCTGACGATGAAAAAAAAAATGAAACAAAAATACTCGCAGATAAATGGAATTGTAAATATATAAGTGGTCCAAGAAGAGGATTGTATGCTAATAGGAATTATGTCGCTTTAGTTTGCAAAGGTACACATATACGTACCATGGATGATGATCATGAATTTCCTAAAGATCATTTTGAGAAGTGTTATAATGCCATTAACAATGATCCAAATTCAATCTGGATTATTGGCGAAATATATCCAGATACAAAAAATCCGCTGCTATTACCACCTCCTTGCCCTGGCCAGCTTCATCCACGTGGATATTCAAGTACGCCTTCTGATTCGCAAGATTGCTGGGCAATATCATGTGGAGCTAGTATATATCCTGCACAAATCTTCAAAAATCAATTTTTAAATGTTGAGTTTTTTAAGTTCGGAGCTTCTTATTTAGAATTTGGCAGCAGATTACACTGGCTTGGATATAAAATTAGGCAATTGGAAGATACTTATATTATACATCATTATGATAAAAATAACCGATCTTTTTCAAATAGAGAATTAGAATTATCTTCTATGTTTTTCGCTGTATTTTGCCATTCCTTTATTTATCAAAGAGGATTAAAAAATAAGCTTTTAACTGTAGCTGAAGTACTCAAAAAAATAATTTTCGATCAAAAAATCGCTTTACACTCACTATCAAAAGCTTTGCATTATTTTAAATTACACAAACAACATATCAGACGAAGTATAGCATATAATAAAACAAAGAATTAGTTATGTAACTTAACTAGTATCTGCAGAAAATCTGTATGTAAGCTATATCAAGTAGTAATCTTATTCATCATAAATCGTATATATTGAAAATACTTTTCATTACAAATAATTTTCCTCCAATAATAGACGGTGTTGGAGATTACACTGCACATTTAAGTCAACAATTTATTAAAAATGGACATAGTGTTTATATAGTTTGCTCAACAACGAATAATTCTACAACCAAACCTATACAAAAATCTCATTTACAAGTTCTACCTATTATAAAAGATTGGTCATTGGATGCAGTTTATAAACTTTCAAAAGAAATAAAATACATCCATCCAGATTATATTTCTTTACAATATGTGCCCCATGCATTTAATCATTATGGGATACCTTACAGTATATGTGTATTGATGTTTATATTAAAACTGTATGGATATAAAATAACAACCACTTTTCATGAGGTAGCTATACGTTTTGATTGGAGACAACCAAAGTATATCCCAATAGCAATTAATCAAAGATTAATCTCATATTTTTTAGCTTTAGTTAGTAACTATAGCATTACAAGTATTGCTTTATATAAAAAAATGCTAAATGCTTTTACTTCAAAAATATATCAGATTCCAATTGGAAGTAATATTATTCAGCATGAAGTTAACCATGAAGAAGTAGAAACGCTAAAAAGAAAATTAAAGCCAGAAGACGAATTTTTGATATGTACGTTTGGAGCTAATGCCAGAAGACATGATGTCTTATTGAATGTAATTGCGCAACTGAGTTCAACCTATAAAGTTAGGTTGTTACTCATTGGGAAATTTCCCGAATTATGGATTCAACAAATGCTAAAAGAGGCTGAGAAGTTAAAAATTTCTGACAATGTAGTTGTAACAGGATATCTGTCTTCTGAAGATGTATATCGCCACCTTTTATGTGCAGATGCTTTCATACAATTAGAAAATATTATGTATGATAATTGGGGAGGAGTTAGCACTAAAAGCGGCACTTTAGCAGCTGCTTATATGGCAGGGCTTCCGATAATAGGAACTAAAGGAGATATGACTGACAGTTTTTTTTCTGACGGACACAATATTTTATTATGTAATAATAACACTTTGCCTGAAGTTACTTCTAAAATAATTAGTCTTATAAATTCAGATAGCCTCAGAAAACATTTAAAAAGTAATGCTTACAAGACCTTTTATGAATACCTAGACTGGGAAAAAATTTACTATAATTATTTTCACCTGCTTGTCAATAATACTTCAGCCTATTAATATAAATTCCGGTGATAATTAATGAAAATTCTTATTTATTCTGGCCCATTTTATCCTAAAGTTGGTGGGATGGAAACTACCTCTTTAATTTTAGCTCAACAATTTCATTTGGCAGGTAATGAAGTTAAATTAATAACTGTGACCCCAGGCAACACAAATTCTGATAGACAACATTTTGCTTATGAGGTACTAAGAAATCCGTCTTTATGGAAAATGCTAATACTTATCTGGGAATGTGATATCTTTTTTCATAAAGGCATCAGTTTAAAAGCTTTCTGGCCAATTGTTTTTTTTCGAAGAAAATTTGTGGTGATGCATGAAACATGGTATAGCAGAGATCATAATGGTAAAAAAGGATGGCAGGACCAATTAAAATTATTCATTTGTCGATATATAGTAAATGTTGCCATCAGTAAATCAATAGCTCAGCGTATTCCAGCCAAAAGCTATGTAATTCCCAACCCTTATGAAAGTAGGATATTTACTAAAATAGAAGGAATACTCCGGAACAAAGAACTCATATTTCTAGGAAGAATCGTTTCTGATAAAGGAGTAGATATTCTACTATCAGCACTTTTTTTACTTAAAAAAAGAAATATAACTCCAGTGTTATCAATAGTAGGAGAAGGGCCAGAAAAAGATTCATTACTATTTCAAGCAAAACAATTGAAAATAGTTGACCAGATACAATTTATGGGTTTGAAAAAAGGCAAAGAACTTGTTAACATATTAAACGAACATCAGATTTTAGTTGTGCCCTCCAAATGGCCGGAGCCATTTGGTATCGTTTCTTTAGAGGGAATTGCTTGTGGATGTGTGGTAGTAGGATCTGAGCAAGGAGGACTTAAGGATGCAATAGGATCTTGTGGTGTTACTTTCCCTAATGGAAATGCAGAAAAACTCGCTGAAACATTGTATTTATTATTAACAGACCAAACAAAGCTATTGGCTTGTCGGAATAACGCGTCTTTTCATTTGAAAAATCATTCTGAAGAACATATCGCAAGTCTTTATCTTACTATATTTAAAGATTTAGTTAACCAGAATTGAAGCTTATCTTATGAAGAAAAATATATTAGTGAGCTTTGGTTACCCATAATTACAACATTTTATTAATGTGCAGTTTTATGCTATAAATTACTTCAGTTCAACAAAGCTTTATGACATATAGATAAACACTGATATAATTATTCTAATGAAATCATAACTCAAATAGCCAATTCTTTTACATTGACCTTAACTAATAAAGTTGAACATAAAGCAGTTATTTTCAGGCATCTGCTCATTTATTTTTATGCGTTTATTTTATTAGAAGGCATATTAAGAAAATGGGTGGTTCCTGGTTTGGCTACACCTTTATTTTTTGTTAAGTATATTTTTTCATTTGCCTGTCTTATATTTTTTTTTACTAATAAAAGGCAAATCAAAACCAAACAATACCCATTCATTGGTATAGTAGTTTTTCTGTTATTTTATTGTTTTCTTGAACTTTTTAATCTGGATTATAGTGGAACAGTACTGGTAGGCATCATAGGATTAATTGTGCATTTTGGTTTTTTATCTGTAGCTATAGTCATACCTTTAGTGGTATACAGAAAAGAACATATAAAGAATACATTATTTATTCTTACTATTATCTGTCTAGGTATTTTCATACTTGGAATCATTCAATATTTTTCTTCACCTTACGGCTTCATTAATAAATATGTAAGTGATGATCCTTCATCGATTGCATTGGTTGGTAAATACCCCAGAATTGTAACCATTTTTTCTTATATAGGCACCTACACTTCCTTTCTCAATTTTGTTCTCATATTACTCTTATTACAGGTAATTAGTATAACTCAAATTAACCTGAAAAGCATAATAATAGTAGCTACATTTTTATTAGGCATTGTTAACATCTTCATGACTGGATCCAGGGGGCCTGTAGGATTATTTTTTATTATGGCAACAATCATCTTTTTCATGTATGCTGTGAGTCTTCAGGGTAAGAAAGTCTTATCATATGTATTTAACTTTTTTATACTTTCTGCACTCATGTATTTTGTTGCTACCCAGACTGAAGCAGGAAGTGCCTCAGTTGGTTCATTTATGGATCGTGTCGAAAACAGTGATAATGTAGGAAGTAGAATTGAAGATGCATTTAATCCGTTCAAGTATCTTGATCAAGCTGGATTAATCGGCTTTGGTTTAGGAACTACTTACCAGGGAGCTCAGTCTTTAATGAAACCGAGTGGGCCCCTTCCCTCTTATGAAGAAGAGTCTGAACGCTTAGTTTTAGAAGTAGGTTTAGTAGGTTTTATCCTTATTGTTGTAATGAGAATGTCAATATTTCTATATTCATTCAAAACCTATAGAATGATGAAAGATCCATTCTTAAAATTAATAGCCTTATCATTATTAATTCACCAAATTCCTACTGTGTTAATATTTAACATGCAGGTATTCAATTGGTTAGAAAATGTTGTTTATTGGACAGAAATAGGAATATTAGTGTCTATCAATATTATCGCTCAGCATGAAAAAAATCAGTATACTGGTATCACACCCCTCTAGGCAGCATGTACATCAGCTCTGCTATGCCTTACAACAAAAAGGATACCTCAATAAATTTACTACATCTATATGGTATAAACCTGATAGTTTCCCTTTTACAATAGTACCTTCATTACCTAGTTTTTTTAAGAAAAGGCTTACAGGCTACCTTCTAAAACGTTACTTTAAACCGCTTAATAATGATTTGATATATATATTTCCTTATTCAGAGTTTATATATAGAGTATTAAGTATTATTTTTAAAAAAGAAAATGTAAGATGGATTTCCTACAGTGATAGACTATATGACTGGTATGTATCGAGACAAATAACTAAAGAAAAAGTAAATATTGTCATTGGTTATGAAAACGCATCTTTATTAACTTTCAAAGCGGCAAAAAATTCTGGCAAAATAACAGTATTAGATTTGGCGCAGGTGCATCATAAATTGATAGAAAAATTACGGGATGAATATACTGATTTTAGAAAAACGCTATCGTCTGATACATTATTTGCAGAAACTAATTCGCTTAAAACCGAGCATTACAAGTATACAGATTATGTTTTTACCCTTTCTACTTTTGCTAGACAAACGTTAGTTGATGCAGGCTTTCCAGAGAGCCGAATCTATACATTGAATCTAGGTTTTGATCCAAATAATTTTGCTTTAAAATCACAGTATAATACCTCAGCCACCTTTAAACTACTTTTTGCAGGGACATTAACCAAACGAAAAGGTATACATCTCTTTCTAGAGGCTTTACGTCAACTGAGCTTACCGGATATACAACTTACTTTAGTAGGACCAGTGGCGGACGCACAAGATGTATTAGATTTATATGAAGGGGAGTATGTTCATATACCTTTTCTCCCACACAATGAGTTAGTAACTTATTACCAAAATGCTGATGTATTTATTTTCCCTTCTTATCTGGATGGATGGGCGATGGTGGTATTAGAAGCAATGGCATGTGGTACACCGGTAATTATTTCTGAAAACACTGGAGCTAAAGATGCAGTGGCTAAAGGAGGAGGTTTTATAATTCCGATTGATAATATAGATGCTATCAAAGAAAAGATATTATTCTTTTACTATAACCGTGATCAAATCAAGAAGATAGGCTTACAAGCTTATGAAATAGCTCAAACCTATACATGGCAAAGTTATTATTTACAGGTCAACAAAGCTGTTGAAGATATTTCAATCCGTGAGTCACAGCTTATCTATTCATAAATAATCGTTGTAATCTATTCTATGCAACATCTTGTTTTTATTAACTCTCATCCTATCCAGTATAATGCTCCTTTGTATGAGAAAATTTCCTGCGATAATGAAATTAATCTTTTGGTTCTGTATTGTTCCGATGAGAGTATTCAAGGTGCCAAAGATAAAGAATTCAATGTGGGAGTTAAATGGGATATACCTCTACTAAAAGGCTATTCATATAAATTTTTAAAGAATTATTCATGGAAACCCTCCATACACAATGGGTTTTTAGGATTAATAAATTTGTCAATTATTACTGAGTTACATAAGATACCTAGAAGTATAATAGTAATACATGGCTGGGCATATTTTACAACCGTACTTGCTATTATTCTAGGAAAAATGTATGGACATACTGTTTACCTACGGGGCGAAAGCCCATATAACCAGGAAATTTTAAAAGGAAAAAAGAACCAGTTATTTAAAAAAATATTTCTTAAAAATTTCCTTTTTCATTTTGTAGACAAGTTCTTATACATTGGAGAACAGAATAAACGCTTTTATTTATCTATGGGAGTTGATGAAAGTCAATTAATTTTTACCCCGTATGCAGTAGATAATGAAAGATTTCAAAACTCCTATAAAATACTTCAAAAAGAAAAAAACAGTCTGAAGGAAAAGTTTAACATACCCTTACACCATAAAGTTATTTTATATGTTGGAAAATATATTGCTAAAAAACGCCCTATAGATTTATTATCAGCATTCAAAAATTTGAAACAAAAAGATGTAAGCCTAATAATGGTTGGTGAAGGAAAACTGCGGACCGAGATGGAGTATTTAATTCAAAATGAAAATATAGCAAATGTGTATTTAACAGGTTTTGTTAACCAAGCAGAGATAATTCAATATTATGCTATAGCAGATGCATTTGTAATGTGTTCGGATATTGGAGAAACATGGGGGCTGTCTGTAAACGAGGCTATGAATTTTTCTTTACCTATTATAGTATCTGATATGACAGGATGTTCCATAGATTTAGTAAAAAACGGAATAAATGGATTTGTTTTTGAAACAGGGAATATAGCTCAACTGACCGATTATTTAGCTAAAATATTAAGCTTGTCTGAAGAAGAATTAGCTATGATGGGCAGTAAATCCTTTAATCTCATTTCTAATTATGGTTATGAAAATATTATAACCAATATTAAGCAAAGAACCTGGCAGGATAAAATAATTACATCTTAGTTAGTTGTTTTCTAAATAATAAATTAATCTCAAAATCTTGAAGAAGATACTCATTTTTAGCGAGTCATTTGAGCCAGCTTATAAAGGTGGCGGAGTTCCACAATCATTAGTTAACCTTGTTAAAAGTCTTAGTAATATATTCCGGTTTTATGTAATTACATTGAATCATGAATATAGAGCACCTAAAGAACTATTAGAAGGAATAGAAACGAATCAATGGACAGATGTTTATAATAAAGGCAAGGTTATTTACTTAACTAGAGAAACAATCGGTTTTCAAAAAATAAAAAATCTCATTCATTCAATCCAACCAGATATTATTTATTTAAATGGATTTCATGAATTTTATTTTGTCATAGCGCCTCTGTATCTAGCCAAACAAATGAACATAAATGTAGTAATGGCCCCTCGGGGACTATTACATCCAGGTGCTCTGGCAATAAAACCTTTTAAAAAGAAAATGTATCTAGAACTTTTTAAAATGGCCAATATGCATAATAAAATAAGATGGCATGCTACTGACCATCAGGAAATATTAGATGTAAAAAAGACATTTGGCCAGAAAGCAGAAGTTATTTTAGCTAACGACACACCTGACTTAACAACCTATCCCATTACACCTATTATTAAAAAAAGTAAGAGTCTTAAGTTAGTTACTATTTCACTGCTGGCACCAAAAAAAAATCATTTGCTTGTTTTGAAATTATTGTCAGAACTGAATTTTCTGATAGAATATGATATTTATGGACATATATATGATCAAGATTACTGGCTAACCTGTCAAAATTTAATTGCAACCTTGCCATCGAACATAAAAGTAAATTATAGAGGTGGAATTAAGCCGAAAGAGGCCTATTCAATTTTATCGCGATATCATTTTTTTATTATGCCTACTTTCGGCGAAAATTTCGGGCATGTAATATTTGAGTCTCTAAACGCTGGCCGCCCTGTTATAATAAGTGATAAAACTCCTTGGAGAAACTTAGAAAATTTTGGTTCTGGCTGGGATATACCTTTAGAAAGACCAGACTTACTAAAAGAAGCAATCATTGAAGCATTTGAGATGGAGCAAAAACAATTTGATTCTTTAGCTGAGGGAGCACAAAAAATGGCACAACGTTATATCAAAGAATCAACATTCACTGAGGATTATAATACTTTATTTATAAGCAATGATTAGCATAGAAAATTAATTAATGATATCCTGAATTGATAAAAAATACACTACAGCCAATAAGTATTCTATTCTGATAAGTAGATTTATTATTTCTCGAAGACAATCAATTTAAATCAAATATATACTTTAAAGGTTTAATCTGATTACAAACTAATATACACTAGAAGAAAAAAATAAACAGATTACATATGCATCCAGGTTTTTCATTTGTTATATTGACATATAATGAAAAATTACATCTTCCACGGTTATTATCTTCAATTAAAGATTTACATGCATCAATTTATATTTTGGACTCAGGAAGTACAGATGAGACTCTCTCTATTGCCAAAGAATTCGGTGCAACTGTACTTACAAACAAATTTGTAAATCACCCAAAACAATGGGATTACGCATTAAAAAATTTTAGTATAACAACACCCTGGACTATTGGCTTAGATGCTGACCATATCGTTAGTATTGAGTTATTTAAAAAATTAAAAGAGTTTGATCTGTTACAAATTCCTAAAAACGTTGATGGTATCTATTTTAATAGAAAAAATTTTTTTAAAGGACGTTGGATTAAACATGGTGGATATTTTCCTAAATATCTATTGAAGATGTTCCGGACAGGAATAGGCTATTCAGATATAAACGAAAATATGGATCATCGGTTTGTTGTACCTGGTAAAACACTTATTTGGGAAAAGGGATATATATTAGAGGAAAATCTAAAAGAGAATGAAATAAGATTTTGGATAGAAAAGCATAACAGATATAGTGATCTTACTGCCATTGAGGAAGTAGAGAGATTTGAAAAACTTAGAAAACAGCAGGTTAAACCTGATTTTTTTGGGAGCCCAGATGAAAGGATAGCATTTTTTAAAAGTATATGGTGGAAATTACCTCTATACATACGGCCATTTTTATATTTCTTTTATCGTTTTATTTTTAAATTAGGCATTTTGGATGGTAAACAAGGGTGGATATTTCATTTTTTACAAGGCTTCTGGTTCAGATTAATTGTCGATATTAAAATCGAAGAAATTAAAAAAATAAAATAATATAAGTCAGTTTCTATAGGAAAGAAGCTGTTGAGGGTTTTATACATTCTATTGTTGTATATAATTATAATGAGCCATTTTAGAATCTGTGTAGACTTTTGTATAAAACTAATAGTCAACACAGATTTTCGAAAGTTTAAAAGTCAGTCAATAGTCAGCTAATTCAAAAGAAAGAGTTCAGTTCTATTACAACAGCCTTATTTTCAATATAGCTTCAATAAAATCCAATAAATCAGTTTATAATTAGGGGAGCAAAAGTAATATGGCAATTGCTTTGTTGTATAAAGCGATTAGGAGGTTACCTGATAATATTCTCAAATGATAGAAATATACAAGATAGCTACATAAATCAAGTTTTAATTATTTTGCAGACAATAAGAATTTATGTATATTTATTACTGAATTGTAAATTATTTATATATATGAAAAACACAATTTTAAAATCATTTCTTGTTGTCTCTTTTATTAGTTTTTTCAGTATGTCAAGTTTTGCACTTAAGCCTGATACTGATATTCCTCATAAAGGAAAAGATCATCCCAAAAAAATTCCTATAGATGGTGGGTTAAGTTTATTACTTGCTGCAGGTATTGGCTTAGGTGCTAGTAAATTTTTATTTCAGAAAAAAGAGACTAGTGAATAATTGGTTTCTTAGAAAGGATAGAATTATTAATTCCATCCTTTCTAATTTTAAATAACTTAACAAAGGTTTTTGATTAATTGGATAAGTAACTTATGCACTCTAATAAGCAACTATACAAATTTCTCATCAAGGCATTGTTTCTATATGTTTTATGGAATGTTATCTATCATAGCTGGATATCCAAAGATACTAAAGTCGAGGAAAAAATGACTTCTAGTATTGCCTTGGTAAGTAGTAGAATAATGAATTGGTGGGGCTACAATATGCAGTATAAAGACTATTACGAAAATAACCACTTTGAATACAGTGAGATTAAATATAATAACAAACCCTTAGTTCTTATTGCCAATCCGTGCAATGGGCTTAATCTTATTATGCTATTTATTGGTTTTATAATTGCATATCCAGGGAACTGGCGTTTAAAAGGTGTTTACATATTTTTTGGGAGTATTTTGATCTGCCTAATTAATTTAATACGTGTCCAGATATTGCTTTTAAACAGCATACATTATCAAAGTTCTTTTGAGTTCAATCATAAATATACTTATACTGTTGCGGTATATTTATGTGTTTTTGCACTTTGGATGATCTGGGCTAATCGGTTCAGTAATAGAAAAAACTTATTAATTTTAAATAAAGTTGCTAGTAAAACCTATTAGAACGAAGCACAAGATCTATGTATCTAAGCGTTTCAAAATAATACTTTCAATACTCCTTTTTGCTGTACAGATATTTTGTTATCAATTCTATTACGGCGATAATAAAGGTTATCTTTTTGATTTCATCAACAGTTTTTTAGATTTTTCATTTTTAGGTAATTATGGAGCTTTTTCCTCAAATAACCTTAAAAATATAGAACTTATCTTTTATTATTTCTTCAATGGATTGTTAACTATATCCATTATATGGATTGTTTACAAAAATACTATATCTGTTAAATTCTCTCTTTACTTAATATTGTTAGGCTTTTTTTTATATGTAAGTACAAACTTGCTCTGTAAGATGACGGGTATTTTTGAAATAGGAATTTTTTCAGTAGAATTATTTAATTTTTTCTCTACTCCCCTTACAACCATATTTCTACTCCCCACGCTTAAACTCAATCAAATTAATAAACAGTTAATATAATAGCTTTTTTACAAGCTGTAATACTTAATCCTGATAATAATCCAATTTTTATAAACATTATAAAACGGTCTAAACTGATCCAAACAAATACTGCCGATATGGTACGGATAATATTCTATAGCAGATAGACAGTCTTTTTTAGATTTGGCAAAAAATCAGATATTTTCTCTAATTACTTTATTTCTTGAGCTAAATAAGTTTCATTATTTCTAGTTAATATTCCATTAATCGTTTAGGAGTGAAGTAACTGTTCATATAAATTTACATATTGTTTTATAATCACCTCTAATTTAAAATGCTTCACGTTTTCTTTACCCTTGTAAATTATTTGGTTGCGGTATTCTTCATCTTTTATGATTCTCAAAATACCTTGTCGAATATCAATTACATTATATGGATCAACTAAACAAGCCCCATCACCAGCTACTTCAGGCATTGAAGAAATACTACTTGTAATCACTGCACGTTCGATAGCTTGAGCTTCTAAAATAGGTACTCCAAATCCTTCAAATGTGGAAACAAATGTAAGTATATCACATTGATGATACCTTTGAATAATTTCTAGTTCAGTCAGGTTATAATAATTTGTATACTGTATATTATAATTATTTAATAACTTAAATTGCCTTTCGTTTAATTTTCCAATAATATCTAACTGGCAATCAATGCCTTGTATGGCTTCAATTAACCGTTCGAGATTTTTGTTAGGTGCTGTTCCAATGTGTAGCAACCTAGGTTGTTTTGAATTAAACTCTTTTGGAAAAAGGTTAAATCCTGGTAAAATAAAATTAGGAATCACTACAATCTTCTTAGGATTGCAAGAAATATGTTTTAGTATATCATCTTTAGTAGCCTGCGATACAACAGTAATTAGTTCGCTTCGTGCAATTGGAAATTTTAACCAAAACAGCTTCAATATTTGCCTGGCTACTCTTGATGGATGGTTCATGAAGCCACAATCATGAATAGTTAAAATGGTTTTTTTCTTTTTCAGCAAAAAAGTTAAAAAATGTACGTCTCCAGTTACATGATTTATATCACCTTGCCGAAAATAAGCTTCTATAGTGTTATATATCCTCTTCCAAAGGCCATTACTCTCGTATTTTGATATTACGGTTTTGCTATGAATAAATGGAGGAAGTTTTGAACGAATGGCTTCAAATAATATTTCAATACTAAAATTGCCATACGTACGGGGCTTACGCTGAAAAAAAATGACAGTAAAATCTTTCACTATTGATTGAAATATGTACAAATAAGCTTAAATTAATAAGAGTAGGGGTATATTATTGGATTAATCAAAAAATATCCATATGTTGCTTTTACATGAAAGCACTACATATGATATAAATTCTGTGTAGGTAATTAGATAGTTACTTATACTAATGCGGTATTTCTATCATTCAAAGATAGAGTAAAGAAATGAACAAATCTATAATATAATCATTGTATGATCCTTTCTCTTTTCTTTTCTGCAGGATTGCCTTGATAAACAAAATATGGCTCAAGATTTTTAGTTGCCACAGAATTTACAGCTAACACGCTATGTGTTTTACAAATTACTCCTGGACAAACAATTGATTTTGCTCCTATCCATACCCCCTCTTCCAAAATAATTTCCCCGACAATTAAATCAAAATTAGGTTTTGTATAGTTATGGCTACCAGTAAGTAGCATTGCTCCTTGTGATATGACAACATTGTTTTGTATAATTACTTTTGTCAGGTTATCTATCCATACATTTTCACCTATCCATACATTATGTCCAATTTCTAACAGCCATGGATATTTAATATTAACGCTAGGTTTTATTACAACTTGTTTCCCTACTTTAGCTCCAAAGCTTTTTAAGAAAAAAACTTTTAGAGATGTAAATGGATTTAATGGATTCTTTAAAAATAATATATTTAACAAGTACCAGCATCCTTTTTTTATTGAAGAAGCCTGAGTAGAATAGCTTGAATTATCATATTTGGATAAATCAGTCTTTACTTTTGTTGTAACTGAATATAAAGTCATGTTTATAACAGCCTGATTAGGAATATATAATATAAGTGAAAAGAAATAGTATTTACCATTTTATTTAAGTTTCCAATATCGATGGTTTTTAATGAAACAAGTATATGGATAAATAATCAACAAGCGTCTCAAGCCATTTTGAACAATAGAGTAGATTGCATGTGAAATTATGTAGGAATTTAAAAGTTTACTCACTCTTTGAAATGATTGTAAGGGAGACGGTTGATCAAACTTTGTCCGGTTTTTTACCTTAAATTAATACAATATTATAATAAGTAAATCAGCAGATTTAGTTTAAAGCCTCATTACAATAAATAACCTTTCGAATTAGCTTAAATATGGAGTTTTATTAACTTTTGATGTATTCGTCAAAATCAGGATGGTTTATACTATTTTTGTTTTTCTACTTACTTGGATAGCGATTAATTGTAGGTTTAGCAGTTTAATTTGGATATATCTGTTGGCTTGAAAAGAGTTGGGACGTGTATGATTTTAGTTTTTTAGCAATATGTTATCTTTTCCAAAATAGGTTTAGTACTCCATTTTCTTTCTTTTCAGACTTTTTATTTTGTAAAATAATATATGGTATTTGACTCATGATAAATGCGGTAACCACCACTAAAAAGAAAAGAAAGTTTACTCCTATGTGAAAAAAGGCAAATGACATAAATATAAAAAGTATATTCATTAAATATAAGGTAAGAGCTGCTTTTTTATGGTTTAATCTTAGGTTTAATAATAGATGATGAATATGATTTCTATCTGCACTGAATGGAGATTTTTTATTCATTATTCTAATAATAAACACTCTTAATGTGTCTGCTAAAGGAACAATCAGAATAGCAAGTGCAATAGCAGGTGCTGGGAAATGACTGGTTTCACTAATTAAGTTTTCATTAATATTAATAAAACGTATACAAAGGATAGCTAGAATAAAGCCTGTTACTAGAGAGCCTCCATCTCCCATAAAAATAGAAGCTGGAGAGAAATTATATCTTAAGAAAGCAAGTAAAGCACCTGTTAGCGAAAAAGAAATCAAGGCTAATAATGGTTCATTGCTAATTAAAAACATGCCACCAAATACCAATGAAGCTATCACACCAATGCCACCGGCTAAACCATCTATACCATCAATAAGATTGAATGCATTTACTATGACAATCATCACAAAGATAGATAATACAATATCAATAGCAGGAATTAGTTCATAGATCCCAAATAAACCATGTAAGCTATTAAGCCGAATGTCTCCCCATACTACAACCAACATTGCGGCTACAATCTGGCCGATTAACTTTTTATAAGGATTGATAGAAACAATGTCATCTTTCAATCCTAGTAAGAACATAATGACTAGAGAGAGTATTACCCAGCGAAGGTTAATAAATAATTCTGGTTGGCTCCAGAACATGATGGAAAAGAAAAGCCCTGAAAACATAGCTACCCCACCTAGTGCTGGAATTGTTTTTTTATGAATTTTGCGTTCGTCTGGTTCATCAAATATTTTTCGAATCTGAGCTACTCTAAGAACCATGGGAATTGCTGTATAGGTAATAATAAAAGAAGTCAGAAAGCTTGTTAGTATACTCAGCATGGCGATTAATTTGTGTAGTTTGAACTTAGAGTTGTTTTGAAGTCGTAAGAAGTTTGAAAATTATATACCTTTGATAAGGTTTGTAATTTGTTTGAAAGAAATAAGTATTGCTCAATCTTTCGGAGCGGCTTCAAAAGTAAAGTATATGGATAGGGATTTAATTTATTTAATTTCCATGCCAGCCTGTCTTCTGCATTAGCATGTAACCGGCTTTTCAAATTGGCATTGCTTTTTCCTCCTGCCCGCATCATTACTGTAAGATCAGGTATATAAGCTGTTGTTATTTTATGTTTGTGTAATAAGCGCAGCATCAATTCATAATCTGCTGCCGATTTAAATCGCAAATTGAAAGCGCTATATTTTTGATATATTTCTTTTTTTACAAAAAATGTTGGGTGAGGAGGCATCCAGCCTTGCAAAAAACTTCCATCCTTATACGAACCCGATCTCCAATAACGTATAATTTTATTTGTATTTATGGCATCTACATAAGCCAAATCACTATACACACTTTCGGCCTGAGTTTCCAAAAAGGTTTCAGCAACCTTACTAATTACATTCCGGTGCAAATAAAAATCATCTGAATTTAAAATGCCTATGATATCACCTGTAGACATGCTCAATCCTTTATTCATAGCATCATAAATTCCTTTATCCGGTTCAGATATCCATTTGATATTTTTATGCTCATAAGAGTGAATAATATCTAATGTTCCATCTGTAGAGCCTCCATCCACAATTATGTATTCTATATTGGAATAATGTTGTGATAATACTGATTGAATCGTATCCCGAATAGTTTTGCTGCTATTAAAAGAAACAGTGATAATTGAAATTTTCATATTTTGTTGTAGTAGTTAACATGAGCAATTAATGTAGTAATAATCCTATGTGATATATAAATTATACAGAAATGGAGCTTTGTCTCTATTTTTTATACAGTTTTTTCTTAAGCAACTATTGTAAATAAACTTGAATAGATTTTTTTACTAAATCAAAACTGAATTGAAAAAGCACACATCTCTTATCACTTCGTACTATTTCTTGTTATAATACAAGCAATAGTATAAAGCCCGTTTTAATACTTAAAGGAGAAAATAGCTGGGTTAGATTACCAAGTGTATAAAATAAAAACTATACACTTTACATTAACTATGTAATAAAAATCGCATAAATATATGAAAATTATTACAACAAAATCCTATTCACATCGTTTAAAATTTTTTTCATCAAACCAGTAGTTTATTTAAAAAAACATTAAAATTAATAAGCATTAAGGATTGTTTTATTAGAGATTGCAGTTTCTGCTGCCCAATGTAGAAATTTATATGATTAGACAACTAACTATATAATGGAATAGTAAAATCAAAATTTATGTAATATTTATTCCATTATATAATCAAAAGTAAAAGGAAAATACAAAAAAAAAATACCTAATTCTAGGTATTTTTTATAAAATTTAGTTCATACTTATATTTATAGTACAATTTTTTATTATAAATATTACATATAAATTTTATTAAAATTATTGATATATATACTTTGTATTAAATATGAATACTATTTGTTATTTGCTTCCTTAGTGGATCTTTGTAAGAAGTTTTTTCCCGATTTGCTTAACCAGCCTTCTGCAAATTTTTCCTCAGAATGAGAATTAAAAATATCTTCTACAAAATACCAATCTGCCTGTATCTGTTCCTTAGAAACAGTAAGAATAAAATAGCCATGTTGATCTAAATCAATGAACTTAACTTGAGGATTAGGATTAAATCCAAAAGGGGCAGGTAAATCCTTATTAAATAAGGATTCAAATGTATGAGCCATACTTGCCCCTATCTTTTCATCAAAATTAGCAGAAGTTATACTGGGTGCAGCAAATTCTACAGCTATAGAACCTTGACCGGTAATAGGATTATACGTTAATTTTTCTTTTGCGCCATTTTTGTTTCTGATGGCTTGCGTAATGTCAGCTGCTAATGCACAATGCATGCTCGCAGAAAGCATTACTACATTGTTAATTGTGTTTTGCGAAATAAAATTTATTATGCTATCTCTTTCTAGCGGATACCCCAACCAGTAATCTAATAAATTATTTTCTAGCTGTTGACCTTCAGATGAGAAGGGGCCTACCTTAGTCCAGCTAACATTGAGCAAGGTAAAAATTACTTGGTTGGCAATTATTTTCCATTGAGCATTGGAAGATTTAAGATTGCTTAAAAACCATTTTTTTTGCTTATTACCGAGCATAGTACGGTCTTTGGTCATTAATTCTGGACTTGTAGCATCATAAACCTGTTTATCTCTTCCCTCCAGGCGTGTATCTAAAAGTATAAGCTCCATTAAATTTCCAAATTTTAAATTCCTATATATAGGAGAAGTATTTCCCCGAATTGGCATCCATTCAAAATAAGCTTGTATTGCAGCAGATTTTCTTTCCGGCCAGTTACCATCCACATCGGGATTGTGTCCGCTAGCACCATTTGCATATGCATTATCTGCTGTCTCATGGTCATCCCAGATAGTGATGAAAGGATGCTGCTGATGCGCTCTGCTTAGATTAGAATCTAAATGACTGATAGCGTACCTCTCCCGATAATAGTTAAGCCACCATGATCTACTTTTAGCAGGATACAATGAAGATTTACTATTGATTGATGGAGATTCACGAGTAGTAAAACTTCGTTCTGTTCCCTCATATATATAATCTCCTAAATGGATTACTGCATCTAGGTTATTCCTGTCAGCTATTCTACCTAATGCACTGAAGTACCCCTCAGCATAATTACTACAAGAGACCACCGCAAATTTAAGAATGCTTACCGCAGAAACTGGCGCCGTTTTAGTTTTTCCTATAATTGAAGTTTTCTTTTCTACTTTAAATTGGTAATAATACGTGGTAGCCGGAGCCAAGCCAGAGACATCCACTTTTACTGTATAATCTTTTGAAATATCTGTACTGGTTTTTCCTGATTTTATCACTGTATTCATACTTCTATCTTTAGACACTGCCCATTCAACATTGATCGCACCCGCTCTTTCAGTAGTTACTCTTGTCCATAAAATAACCTTATTAAATGTGGGATCGCCGGAAGCTACTCCATGATTAAATGAAATATTAGTTGTATCTATTTGTGCGATACACGGTCTTAAAAATAGTAAAGGCAAAATAAGCAGTAATAAAGCATTTAATATGCTTCTATTTTTTAAAAGGCAGTTCTTAGGATATTTCTTCATAAGTTTATTTGGTAGCAGTTGATTATATCTATTCAATGATTGGTATATGAATTAGGTGATAATTTTGGTTCATCAAACATCAATTAAGATAAGAACTTCATATAAATTAGTTTGCATTATTGTGGTAAATTTGTCCAATGGGACGAGTGAATACACCTATTATAAATGAGCAGGAAAGAGCCGTTCTTAAAAATGGACTTAGAAGTGGTAAAAGCCATGCCTTGCGTATGCGCTGCTAGGCAATTCTGCTCAAATCAGAAGGACGTAAATCCAAAAATGTTGCCAGTATAGTAGGTATGTGCCATGTAAGTGTAAACAGTTGGCTAAAGCGGTATAAAGATGCAGGACTGGCAGGATTGCTTACCAAACCGGGGTGTGGCAGAAAACCTTTGCTTAATAAAACAACAGATGAGCAAGCTATAAAAGAAGCTGTGCAAGCAAACCGTAGCCGTATCACTTTGGCTAAAGCCCAATGGGAAACAAACCCTAGTGAAGAAAGCAAGTCAGTAGGCAGGCAAGCTTTCACTAACTTTTTAAAAGCATTGGCGCAAGATATAAACGCATCCGCAAAAGAGTAAAGGGCAAACCTGATGCAAATCTCTACAAGTATAAAATAGAGATATTGACAGAGTTGGAAAGGCTTTCTGAGCAGGGGTGGATCAAGCTTTTTTATGCTGATCAGACGCATGTATGCGCTGAAGGTGAACTTGCAACAATAAACTGGACAAAAAATTAAGCTGCGTTTCGATGTTGATTTAATTGTATACCATATTCTTCCGGTGTCATATATCCGAGAGAAGCATGGATTGTCTTTCTATTGTACCAGATTTCGATAAATTCAAAAACTTCAATTTTAGCTACTTCCATAGATTTCTCTTTCATAGGATATATCAATTCTGATTTCAATGTTCTGAAAAAGCTTTCTGCCACTGCATTGTCCCAACAATTAGCTTTCCTACTCATGCTTTGAAGCACTAGTGGATGAGCTTTAAGTACATCTCTAAATTCATAACAGGCGTATTGTACACCTCTGTCTGAATGAAAAATTAGATTAGTAGTGATTGGTCTATTTGTGATGTGGAATTGCAACAGTTTACTGGAGGAATTTTTAGGCAGCCATTCTTTTTTCTTCTAAAGAAACCTGATATTGTTGAGGACTTCTGTTACCTAAGGCTGAAAGTCTTCTTCTGTTATTATACCACCCTTCAATGTATTCAAAAATAGCCAGCTTCGCTTGTTGCTTTGTAACATAATCAGTATGATAGATTAACTCTGTTTTCAACGTTTTGAAGAAGCTTTCAGCTACTGCGTTATCCCAACAATTGCCCTTTCGGCTCATGCTTTGCAATACAGGTAAATGATTCAATTGCTTTCTAAAGTCTATACATGCGTATTGTACCCCTCTATCGGAATGGAATAATAAATTTTGACTAATAGGTCTGTTCTTGATGGCCATTTTCCAGGCTGCTATAGTAGTATCAGAAGTTTTCATTGTTTCACTCAATGCCCAACCTACTACCTTTCGGTCAGCTAGATCCAGTATAGCTGTCAGGTACAGCCAGCCAGCCCCTGTTCTGATGTAAGTCAGATCAGATACCCATTTCTGGCCAATCGTTTGTGCAGAAAAATCTCTATTCAGATGATTTTCAGCAACAGTATATTCGTGGTTAGAATCAGTGGTTTGTATCCGGTATTTTTTACGAATAATACTTTTGATGTTTGCTTTTTTCATTAACCTTGCCACCCGTGGACGTGAAACCTGGATACCTAGTTCTCTCAACTCGCTAGTAATTCTGGGGCTTCCATAGCGCTTTTTACTATCGTCATATATTTTATGAATATTAACTAACAATTCCTGTTCTTTAATTGCTCTAGAGCTAATAGGATTTTTTAGCCAATAATAATATCCACTTACACTCACTTGCATTACCTTACACATCTTTTCAACCGGAAATACCTCTCTATATTCGTTTATAAACCGGAATATTTCCCGTCGCTCTTGGAAAAGATGCTGACGGCCTTTTTTGGACCTGCCTACGTTGTCAGCATCGGCTCCAGATATCACGCTCTAACTGAGCCTCCTTTAACTCCTTTTGTAAGCGTTTGATTTCTAACTGTTCAGCTGTAAGGCCAGGCTTCTCAATAGGAGCTACATTGCTGTCCTGCTCACTCTGCCGCCACTTACTTAATCAGGATCTATTCCTAATTCTGCAGCTGCTACCTTGACTGATCCTTTTGCATAAGATAACTCTACGGCCATTTGTTTAAATGCTTGGTCGAATACTTGTCTTTTCATAGTATCAAATTTAATAAATTATTAAATCTGCCTATCTCTTTCCCTCCTGTCAAAGGTAGCAAGTCCAATGGCCATCTTCCAGGCAGGAATCACTGTGTCTGAAGCTTTCATTGTTTGGCTCAATGACCAACCAACTACTTTTCGATCTGCTAAATCTATAATGACAGTCAGATATAACCAGCCGTTAGTAGTTTTTATATAAGTCAGATCTGATCCCCACGCTTTACCTGTGTATTCCGGTGTAAAGTTTCTGTTTAATAAGTTTTCAGCTACCGGATAAGTATGATTAGAATCAGTGGTACAAATTCTAAATCGTTTATGAACAATGCTTCTAATACTAGCTTTTCTCATGATTATGGCTACCCTGGGCCTAGACATAGAAACACCTTACTTTTTAAGTTCATAAGTAATTTTTGGGCTACCATATCGGCGCTTGCTTTCCTGATGTATTTCCTTAATCAACTTAAGAGCTTGTTGTTCATCTACCTGCCTAGGAGAGGGCTTCCGGTTGAGCCAATGATAATACCCGCTCTTACTGACTTTCAACACCTTGCACATCTTCTCAATGGCAAATATAGAGTGATGCTTTTTCATGAATTGAAAAATTTGCCATCGTTCTTGGAGAAGATGCTCACTGCCTTTTTTGGACCTGCCTACGTTGTGAGCATCGGCTCCATATCGCGCTCTATTTCTGCCTCTCGAAGCTGCTTTTTCAACCTGGCTATTTCGGCCTGTTCTGCTGATTAAGCAGGCTTGCCATGCCCTGAAAAACTGCCTTCCTTTCTTTGTTCATACTCTCGCTTCCAGCGGCTGACCAGTTCGGGGCGCAGCCCTAATTCTGCTGCTACTTCTGTAGTTGATTTGCCCGACAGGCACAGCTCAACGGTCATCAACTTAAAGGCTTTATCAAACTTTCTTCTTTCTGACATATTCGTTAAGGTAATTATTTTCGCTTAACTTATCGTCCACTCAAAGGTAGCAGGTTCAATGATCGGTAAATGGAAGCAAGACTTTCTGAGCAGAGCCGCCTCAATATTCGAAAAATCTTCTGAAGCGCAATCAGAGGAAGAGATTAACCCGGATCTCTTGTATGCTAAAATAGGCAGGTTAGAGTTAGAAAATGAGTTTCTAAAAAAAAGCTTGAAGAAACTGGGCTAAACCAATTGAAAGCCATGATCGATGCCAAAAGCGAACTCAATATTCTGGCGCAGTGCGATTTATTGGGTCTGCACCGAAGCGTGCTGTATTATCAACCTGCTGCCGAAACAGAATTATCAGCCTGCTGCCGAAACAGAAGAAAACTTAAGGATTATGCGTTTGTTGGATGAACGCTATCAGACCTGAGATCAAATATCTCATTTGCGAAGTATCCAACAGAAGCAGTACTGCAAATGCAGGACTATCTGCGCAGCCAGGGGTATGTTGTCAATCACAAGCGAGTAAGGCGATTACTGAGAAAAATGGGCCTTATGGCCATCTTTCCTAAACCAAATTGGACCTGAGATAAAATCTCATTTTAGGTCCAAGTAGGCTAGGCAAAACTGAGTACATCTATCCATACTTGTTAAAGAATTTGTCTATCACTGAAAGCAATCAGGTTTGGCAAATAGATATAATCTATATACCTATGGCAAAAGGCTTTATGTACCTGGTGGCTATCATTGATGTACATAGCCGCTTTGTGGTAGGTTGGGATATTTCAAACAATATGGATGCGGATTGGGTACTGGAAACCTTGCAGGTAGCCCTTGCCAGTCGTGGCAAGCCACAAATCGTTAATTCCGATCAGGGTAGCCAGTTCACCTGCAAAAAGTGGATAGACTATCTGAAAGAGCAGCTAATTTTAATTAGTATGGATGGAAAAGGCAGGGCAATTGATAACGTATATATTGAAAGATTGTGGCGAACAGTGAAATATGATTATGTTTACTTTACCCCACCTGAAGACGGCTGGCAGCTATATCAGGGTCTGAAGGAATTCTTCGAAAGATATAATAATAAGAAGTATCATCAAGGCGTTGGAAGGCAACTACCAGTTGCAGTCTATTATAGTTCATTGGCCAGTAGCGCCTAAAGAAAAGTTTCAATTAAGAATTACCCATTTTTGGTCCTAAAAACGGGGAGTACCTCACTAGCTGGATACAGCTACACAACTCCTGCAAGCAAGGTACTAATTTGATATAGCGTAAAAGCTGTTTAGCGCCTTGCTTTTCCGACACACTCGCTGCACAAATCCAAACGGCTACTAGTAAGCCTTGTGTAGGGGTAAGAATGAAGCGTTTTCGGCCTTTAACAAGCTTGCCCGCATCAAATCCCCGATGCTCTCCTCCACAAGCAGTCGTCTTTACACTTTGAGAATCTAAACTGCCTGCACTAGGCATGGGTTTTCTTTTCATTTGCCGACGCACTTTCCGGACTAAGAACGAGTGAATCTGCTGCCATAACCCGCTTTTACTCCAAGGGTCAAAATAGCCATAGACTGTTGTTAACCAATGAGGCAGGTCATGGTCATACTGCGCCATCTACAACCGGTTTTCACTACATACATGATTCCATCCATTACCTCTTTCAAGGCTACGGATGCGCGCCCCCTTTTTGGGAGTCCGACTTGCTCTCCGGTAGATACGGAGTTAACTTTTTCCAGCCATTTTTACTGATGTCACTTGGATATTTCTTTCGTTTTACCTTGCTTTGAGTAGTACTCATGGGAATTTGTCTGTTAGTTGGCACTACAAACTTATTTACTTTGAGTACTGCTTCCTCCTCTTACCCTTTTTATACAGCTTCTAAGGGTTTATCTGATGTTTTTAGTTTAAAAGATCATTCTCTTTACGTCTTAAATTATGAATCAATTTTTATATATTTGTAAAAGAGCCTGAGACTACATATCCAAGGCTACTTGTTTTTTACATTTCAATCTATTGTTAGCGTTGCTGTTGCAGCCAAGAGTTTCTTGCATGGAACGTATCCCTACCTCAGCGCCTGTTATTCTTAGCCTGCCTCCTTCTGTTCATCGGCCTCTATGGTCAGTGATGATTCCTGTCTATAATTGTACTGCCTTCCTTGCCGATACTCTGCAAAGTGTGCTAGCTCAAGATCCTGGTCAACAACATATGCAAATTGAAGTAGTTGATGATGCCAGCACTGATGCAGATGTGCAGAAGTTAGTTTGGCAGATAGGAAAGGGACGGATAGGTTATTTTCGTCAGGCAGAGAATGTAGGTAGCCTGAGAAATTTTGAAACGTGCATCAATCGTTCTCAAGGAAAGTTAGTGCATCTGCTACATGGTGATGATCGGATCAGGCCAGGCTTTTATCAGACCTTGAGTTTGCTATTTGAGCAATATCCACAAGCAGGAGCTGCATTCAGTAATTACTGTTTTATTAATGAGAATGGACACCACGTTCTTGATCAGCCTGCAGAAGCTAAACAAGCAGGCATCTTATCTGACTGGCTTCTTCGCATAGGGGAGTTACAGCGCATTCAGTATGTAGCCATGGTAGTCAGGCGGGAGGTGTATGAGAAAGTAGGTAGTTTTTATGGAATGGCTTATGCAGAAGACTGGGAGATGTGGGTACGCATTGCTAAACATTATCCGGTAGCTTATACACCTGAGATTTTGGCTGAATATAGAGGGCACCAAGATTCTATTTCCTGGCAAAAAGAGATATCAGGGCAGAATATCGTTGATTTACTAAAAGCTATGGAATTAATTCAAGATCACCTACCTTATTCCCATCGGAAAAAAATACTTCAGGAATCAAAAAAATATTATGCCAGAATGAATATTGGCACGGCTTATAACATCTGGTGCCACAAGCGAAATATATTTCTTGCCTATTCACATGTAAAACGAGCCTTAAGTTTAAGCAGAGATCCAATAGTATATTTTCATCTTCTCAAATTTTATGTGAAAGCAGTACTACGTATATATTAAAGCCTTTGATAATTTTCAGAACTTTCAGGTGTAAATAAGTGCTATGCATTTCTAATTTATTTCAGAAACTATTTGTAGTATCTATTAGTGAAATTGCCTATGAGTTAGGCTTTGAACACCCCCATTCGTTCAGCAAATAGTTTAAGACAAAAACCAATTTTTCACCTTTAGAATTAAGGTGATCTTTTTAGCTCGTTATTTTCATTGCCTCAATGAGTCCGTCTTTCAGTTTAAAATGGTAATTTAATACAACAGGACTTCTGTGAAACGGACCCAATATTTCTGCTGACAAATTCATTTTATTTAGCTTTGATATCCGATTTTGATAAAACATTTCTACCACTATTTGTTAGCCATCCTTATACAAATTTTTTAGGCGAATCTTTTTCAAAAATATTGTCCACAAAATACTAATCGGCTTGTGCTTGATCTTTCGTTAGGATAAGAATAAAATAGGCATGGCGGTCCAAATCTACAAATTTGAGGTGGGGATTAGGATTATAATGAAAGGGAGCAGGTAAATTCTGGTTGATCAGCGCTTTTATCCAATCTTGTTTCGGAGGTAAATTACCGGTCTGGTCAAATAATTTAATTTCAGTTTATATTGCTGACCATTCTCCTTGTGAAGCTAACCTTGCTGTTTGTGCTACTTTGCAGCCAGATATAGTAAAAACAGTTAACAACAAGTAAAGTAAACCTTTCTTATAACTTAAGTTTTAAAAACTTAAACTATTGCATAATCAAATGTTTGTCAATACCTAAAATTAGGTATTTTTTAATCTATTTAACTTCAATTTCAAGTATTTTACTTTACCGCTAACTTACACATAACACAAAAAAGCCCTAAATCTTGCGAAATAGGGCTTTTCTTGTTGTCCGACCAGGTCTCGAACCTGGACTCTTCTGAACCAAAATCAGACGTGTTGCCAATTACACCATCGGACAGTTTGTACGATTGAATTTGATTTGGCAAATGTAGAATGAAAAAAACAATCCGCCAAATTTTTTGATTTTTTTTAGAGCTTCTTCATCAGCTGATTGATTGTTTCCAAGAAATAAGCGCCATTTTCCGGGCCAAACCAGTTCATCACTCTGGTCTCATAATGATTACGGTCGTAGTAACTATCCTCAGTAATGTAGCCAATATAGCCTCCATTAAAACTATTTATAATCAGCGGATGCTGGGCAGGTTTCTGAACCTGTAGAGCAAGTTCTCCCGAAAAATCGCAAGGCGTTCCAATCCAGGTGAGATTTCCGGTTTTCAATATGCTTAGGGTAGCCGGATAGTCGCCGTATAAACTATAGAACAGCCAGGGTCGTAAGCGCCAGTTTTCCGAAATCCGCCATTGGGGTTTACGTAAGGGAAGTGCTAATTCTCTGTTGGCCAGTTGAGTCTGGTATTTAAGCGCAATAGAGTCGAATCCTGTATTGATTCTATGTGAAAGTAAACTCGCCATATTGGCAATTTTCTCAAATTCAGCCCCTTCTGCAGCCGGACTATGACTGCCTACACCTCCAGCTCCAAATGCAGCAAAGTCAATTTCCTTATTTTTTTCCAGAGAATCTACCAGAGCACCAGGATAATCGCGGGAAAGAGAATAATCTTTAGAAGCCAGGCAGGTAGCATGGGCAGTAAAACTGACTATGGCAGCTGTAGCACCAGAGGCTTGTTGAATTTTAAACACATAAACCGTTGAGTCAACTTTACCTTCGTTGGTAATCCGGTGATTTACAAGCTCTCTGGCATAATAAGTACCCAGTCCTATTTTAGCTTTCTGTTTATGTATATCTGCCTGTCTGATAGCATTTACAATACCATTTGTAATAAGTTTTATAACATTTTCGTCATACTTGCCGGCAATCAGCCTGCCTACCAGTTTTTTAGCCCAGCCACCAATACTGCTGTGCGTATGGGTGGCCGTAAGATAAGTTTGATCAATAGAAAACCCTATTCCAGGTAATGCTTTTTTAAGGGATTCTTTCACCTCCGGCGGTACAATTAGTAAATCCAGAGAAACCCATGCGGCTTTCTGTTTGCCATTATCAAAAACTACTGCTCTAGCCCAGATCGAGTCGTGAACAACTGTATATTTCTGCCCTCTTCTGGAACCATAGCCTGCCATGGGAACTGGCGTTGAAGGCGTTATGTTTGCTTTTGCCCAGCCTGCCTGCAAGGTGTCTCCATAAAGTTGTAAACTATCTATAGAAAAAGTATCCAGCTGGGCTTGTAATGCCGCATAATAATCTGTCTGTTGATAGGGGGTCCTGTCAATTTTAGAAAGCAAACATGATTGTAGGATCAGGGCAATACATACACATATCAGTACAAACAGGACTATAGATTTTTTCACAGGCTTACATTAACGCATGCAAATGTAAAAGGTTAAGCCGGTTTTTTGCTCGTCAGGTGCTCAAATCTGGATTTTAAAGTGTTTAATTCGAAAATAACATCACTTGGTTTGCGGGAGATAGAACGCGATACCAGGGCTTTGGCTTCCCATATCTCCATAATATCTTCTACCGGAATGAAATCGGTGGCAAATTCCGGATTGTCCGACTGGATGACAATACCGGCAGCCTTGTCTATTACATTTTGAATACGTTTGATGCAGATTCCATTTTTAGCTACAATTACATATACATTATCATTGCTAAGGTTATTCCAATCTTCTACATACCGGGTAATCACCATATCGCCAGGCTGTAAAGTATTACTCATACTATAGCCTTCCACTTCAAAAATACGGAAAGTGCCATTGGTAAAACCGGGCATGGAACAGGCATACAGAGATTGAATATATTCCGGATCTCCATACCCCAGCAAATATCCGGCTCGGGCTTTAATAGGCACAAACAGGATATTTTCTTTTCCGGTATTATCTACTGTAACCACCAATGGCCGTATATGTCTGCCAGTGATGTATTCTGCAGACAAAGCGGCTTCTTCCGGAGTCACCCCATGTTCAATATATTCCGGCGTAGACTGATACAATTTTGCCAGTTTAACCAGGGTAGGGTAGGGAATACGCAGTTCGTCCTGTGTTTCGTAAGTAGCTAATCTTGAGCGTGATTTGCCAATAGATTCAGCTACCTGTATCTGGTTCAATCCTGCTTTGCGGCGGAGTTCTTTAAGTCTTTCTGCTTGGTTCATAGGTGAAGAATGTTTGGTAAATGTATGCACAAGAACTGACACTTACAAACATTTTCGGACAAATAAGCCAGGTATTTTTACAGGATATATACTTAACTTGATAAAAATTAAGCATAGAAAACTTCAGCCTTATATAATGATTTTTGTGTTAAAATGTATTGTACCTCCATCAGCAGTGATTGTTATTAAGAAGATAATATAAAGTAATAGCTATCTTCTCTCTTTTTCTTCAGACTGAGCAATGAGCTGGAGGTTAGCAAGCATTTCCTGATAGGCAGGCATGTTTATTTCTTTCTGAAGAACTTTGTATTCATTGACAAAATTTCCGGTGCCCTCTCCATTAATAAAAATCCATTCTTCATCTTCACTTACTTTGGCACCTTTGCTTTGTAATTTTTTAAGTATATCTTTTTTGATCTGCAAATATTTATCTACCAGGTCACCATATCTGTCATTTACAGTCAGGAATACGCTGACAAACTCTTTATTATTGATAATCCCCTGATATACATCCGGCTTATTTTCTTTAGCATATAGAAGGTAGGCCAGACAGTAAAATTTAAATTCAATATAGGCATTGACCACACTTCCCACTGTAGAAAAATAATTCCGCCAGTCTTCAGGTGCGCCTTTGGTGTTTTCTTCATACCATTTGTATAAGTTCACATCTGTTTTTGTGCCATGATAATAAGAATTCCATTCATCGAGCAGGCCGTAAATGCCTTGTGTGTTAGATGTGATTTTAATTTTTTCGTTCGGGTTATATATATAGGTATCAAACCGGAATGTATGTAATTCGGGCCGGATGGATTTGCCTATTTCCTCAGTCAGAAAGACTGGGGTATGTTTTACCAGAACGTAGGTACTGTCGCCGGTATAATAACAGGAATACTGGTCTCGCTCTTTGTATCGTAGCCGCCAGGCCATCAATGCACTGTAGCCATGATTGACCTCATGCACCACTGTACCTAAACTCTCCCGAACACTTTTGCGGGTATTTTCTTCTGCATATCTATCGAAATTATTATTAATGGATAGTCGGGTGACCTTATTTACTACATACCATCCTTCCAGATCATATTTTTTTAGCAATTCCAAGGCATATTGCTTCTTCTGAGGAATACTCAGTATGGTTTGTGCTTTCAGCGGAATTGCACTTACCACTACATAGATGAAGATACATATTGAAAAACTAAATCTGGTCACAAACATATATACGACACAATATAATGACCTACAACTGATTTTATTCTGGCATCCGGACCTGCATTATTCAAAGGGTAATTGTTGTAAGCGCAACATACATATACGAGAGAAATTCCTGTAAGGTAATGGGTATAACGGTTTATAGATTGATTTAGTGTAAAGAACTGAATGAGCAGTTACTGTAAGGTTAGCTGAACTTGTAGCTAAATTTATAAACCTATATAATTTTATGCTTAAATAAGAGAATGTTTTGAAAGGATAGAAATAGGGTAAAAGAAAGAATCAGTGAGTAAACTTGTGGTGTCCAACCAAAAAGTTTTATGCAAGAAAGATTCTTCGAACTCACTGATTGTGAGTGGGAAATTATCAAGGAAGTAGTAGATAACCTAAGAAAAATCAAACATGACAAACGTGTTATTCTTAATGCTATTCTATGGCTACTTACTACAGGTAGTCAATGGCGCAACATGGAAAGTAAATACCCACCCTGGCAAACCATTTATTACCATTACAGGCAGTGGAAGAAGCGAGGCATCATCGAAGAGCTGTTGGCTTTTTTAGCAATCAGAGAAAGAAAAAAAGCAGGCCGACAAGCCTTGCCAAGCGTGTTAGCTATTGATAGTCAAAGTGTAAAGATTGTACAGTTTACTTCCCAAGACAAGGGCATAGATGGCAACAAAAAGGTGAATGGCAGAAAAAGACATCTAGCAGTGGATTGTTTAGGTATTCCTTGGGCTGTGCATGTAACAGCCGCCCATGTGTCAGACACTACAGCCGGTTATGAGTTAGCAGCTAAGCTGAAGGGTAAGTCTTGCCGCCTACATACACTAAAAGCAGATAATGGCTACAAAGATACCTTTGTAGAAGAGATAGAAAGAGACTATGGATGGAAGGTAGAAATTGTACAAAAGCCTGAAAGCGTAAAGGGCTTTGTGCCGGCAGGAGGCCGTTGGGTGGTAGAACGCAGTTACGGATGGCTCAATTTTAAGCGTAGATTGAGCCGTGACTTTGAGAAAAGCACAGAAAGTTCGGAAGCTATGCTACAATTAGCCTTTATTGACACACTGCTTAAAAGAAAACCAGTATAATATTTCAAAACGTTCTCTAATAAGCAACAAAAAAGGAAGAGCTATCTGGTCTCTTCCTTTTTTAATATAGTAATTTAGCTTAAGAAAGCTCTATATCTATTTTCCGTTGCAAAGTCTGCTTACTTTCGCTAAAAGGCATTATTACTACTAGTTTTCCTTCTTCAAAGGTAGCTTTGATATTAGCTCCGTCAACAAAGTAGGGTATATCAAAGGTTTTGAAGTACATTGGAATTCCTGTTTCACCTTGTGTTGATTGTTGCTTATAGGTAGAGTACACCACCAGTTTAGTATGATCTACAAACACCTGATAGGCTTCGGGCTTTACAGAGGGTGCAGATATAGTAATTGTAATATCATTTTCATTTTCAGCCACATCTAGCGAAGTCATACTCATCCCCCCATTCAATGTATGCATCAGATCCATCTGACCCAGAAAACCCCGCCACATATTTTTATCTATTGTATATTCCATGATTTTCTATCATTTTGTTATGTCAATTATAGTATCAAACTACATACCAGTATAGTGATTGTACTTGATGCCTGTGTATGGAACAGCGAATATGTCATATTGGCTTAATCAAAATATAAGCATGAAAAGAGAGTGTCATTTCGTCGTGTCTGAGAAAAGCTTTCCCTATCGAGAGCCTGGAAATGATAATAATTGGTTATCTTCAAAGAAAATTTTAGATAATTCCTGATTAAAATAATAATTCCATGAATCACAAAATAGTAATTGTTACAGGCGACGGCGGTGAGAGTTACGAGGCCTGGTATGCCTACCACCGTTTTCTGGAAGCCGGAGATATACCGGTAGTAGCTGCTCCCAGCAAACGTGCACTCCATTTAGTGATGCACGATTTTGAACCAGGCTGGGATACCTATATTGAGCGGAAAGGATATGGCATGCAATCAGATCTAACCATTGATGAAATTGTGCCAGACCGGTATGATGCTATTTTATTATTAGGTGGCCGGGCACCAGAATATCTGCGCAATCATGCTAAACTATTAGAGATTGTCCGTGCGTTCAATAATCAGGGGAAATGGGTTTTTGCTATTTGCCACGGTATTCAGATCCTGGTTACTGCCGGACTTGCCCAGGGTAATTGCCTTACTGCTTACGAACATGTACGGACGGAAATAGAAATGGGAGGAGGGACCTACAGCACTTTACAAGCTGTACGGGATAAGAATATTGTAACCGCACAAACCTGGCAATCACATCCTGAGTTTTACAGAGAGGTTTTTAATTGTCTGGCAGGCAAGGAGCAAGTAACAGATCAGCCAATGTCAAAAGCGACATACTGAGAGAATAGCATACTACTTTCCGGATCTACCTGAACTTTGGAAATCAATAAGTAATAGCGGCGTACAGAAAAAACAGGCTACCATTTTTGGTAGCCTGTTTAATATCAAAGTTTAAAGCTTTTTAATAATTATCAGCTGTAGAAATGCTGTATTGATTATTGCTCTTTGTGACTGGATTGTAGATCTCCGCCTTTTATTTCAAATTCTGTTCTCCGGTTAATTTCCCGGCCTTCCAGTTCATCATCGTTAGTAGCCAGCGGCTTTTTTTCCCCGTATCCTACAGCAGTCAAACGGTTTGATTCAATGCCTTTATCGATCAGGAATTTGATAACTTTATTTGCCCGTTGCTGGGAGAGCTTTTTATTATATGCCGGGTCGCCAATTTTATCGGTATGCCCTGAAATCTCAATGTGATACTGCGGATTCTCCCGAAGCATGCGTTCCAGTTTATTCAGTTCTTCGTAAGATTCAGATTTAAGACTTGCTTTGCCACTATCGAAATAAATATTTCTCAGGATAGATTTGAAACCGATTTGTAGTTTAGAAAGAATGACATTCTTATTAATCTCACTCACCTGTGCAGATACAGCCGGAATGGTAACACCTACATTTTTGAACATATAGCCGTTTTTTTCTACAGCAATGGTATATTCTTTTTCTGTAATATTATTGAATGTACACGTATATATGCCTTCACCCACTTTACTGATGCTTGCCTCTATGTTATCGCCCGAAGATTTTACAGCTACGATCGCATCCATAGGAGAACTATTGAGTTCATCGAGAATTTGTATGGTAAGTGTTACAGGCTTTATTTCGGCAGGCGTATCCAGTTTAGCAATAGGTTTTCCTTCAATTTTACGGACTTTGAGCTTATCATAATTCTGGAGGTTATCCGGAATAGCTACTTTGTAAATATCTTTTTCACCCAATCCTCCATCTTTTACCGATGCATAATACCCGAATTTCCGGTCACCGGATTTTACAAAATAAATATCTTCATCTGGAGTATTGATGGGGTAGCCAATATTTACCGGCTCCGACCATTTTTTGGTAGTACTATCAAATTCAGAAACGAAAATATCATATCCTCCCATTCCTTCATGCCCGCGTGAACTGAAGTAGAGTGTTTTACCATCATAATCTATAAAGGGGCCATCTTCATCGGCTGCTGTGTTAATAGGCGCACCAATATTAGAAGGTTTGCTCCATTGCCCTCTTTTATCCAGCTTGCTGATATAAATATCTATTCCTCCTTTTCCGCCAGGACGGTCGCTGGTGAAAAACAAAGTCTGGCCATCTGGAGAAATTGAAACGGAGTTTTCGTTGTGAGTAGAGTTTACATTGCTGCTAATAGGCTCCGGATCAGACCAGGTACCGTCATTTTTCTGCCTGGATACATAAATATCTCCTCCATTCTCATCTTTATATAAGAATAACTCTTTTCCATCGCCCGACAGACCAATACTGGCATCATGGTACTCGGTGTTGATATTCGTTCCAATGTTTTTGGCAGCTTGCCATGCACCATCTTTAAATTCAGATATGTATATATCCTCGAAAAATTGTAAATCTTTATCCACGTTACCAATACCTGTGCTTCCTTCTCTACGGGAAGTAAAGATCATAAGGTTTTCATCTTTGTTCACGGCAGGTGCATAATCGGCAAACCCAGTATTTACCCCATCTCCCAGGTTTTTAATCGCATATTCCAAAGGATCATTGGTGTATTTTTTTCCATTATTACACTGAGCGATCTTTACATCTATCTCTGCTAATGCTACTTTGATTGTAGTTTTCTTAGCCTTCTTATTTAATGCAGCATCTGCTTCTATCCGTTGTTTATGCTTTTCATAGTAAGTAATGGCATTATCGAAATCTTTGCCAAACTGGAACGATTGTCCAATGAGTAGTAATATATCCGGACTTATATTTGGATCAAGTTCATAAGCTCTAATCAGATATTTACTGGCCCGGCTTTTATCTATGGTTTCCAGAATAGATTTACCTGCCATAAAATTCGCTCGTACGTTATCAGGGTTTGCTTTTAAAGCCAGCTGGTAGTTATCCAAAGCCAGCGATTTAGCACCGATATTGTAAGCGGCATCTGCCTCTGCTACCAAATCTTTGTCAACCTGTGCATACACAAGGGTGTGGCTGATAAGTAAGCTTAGCAAGCAAGTTATCAGGAGAGAATATTTCAACATTTTTATATACGCTTCTTTCATTGGATCATACCGAAAAAAGAAAAAGAGTCTGTTTGTAGAGAGAATGCAATCTAAACAGGCTATTATCAGCATTCTGTGCATTTAACTGGTAAATATGTTCCATGTAACTAATTAGTTAAAAAATGGGTGTCATTTTAATTTCCAATAATTTCAAATTCCGTTCTCCGGTTCAATTGCCTACCTTCTTCTTCATCATTAGAAACCAGTGGACGGTCCATGCCATACCCAGCATACCGGAGCCTGTCTGGACTAATTCCTTTTGCCAGTAAGTAATCTACTACCGATTTAGCTCTGCGTTCAGAAAGCTTTTTGTTATAGTCTGCACTACCTTTATTATCGGTATGGCCTGAGATTTCTATTTTCAGGGTAGGTACTTCATTCATGATTTCCAGCAGTTTTTCAAGCTCAGCCGTAGATTCTTTTTTCAAGGTAGCTTTATCAAAATCGAAAAAGATATTTCGTAGAATGATGCGGGAGCCTACACTTACTTTTTTCAGTTCCACATTCAGGGTGATTTCCTGGTAACCTTCACTGGCTGGGATGTCATAGTTTTCAGAATGAAATAAATACCCTTCTTTTTGTACAGAAAATCCATAATTTTTTCCGGAAGGCATCGTCGTTTTATAAAAGCCGCTCGTATCTGACCGTTGTTCAGATACTGTTTCAGCATTTTCATTATTCACAAGCACAATATCTGCTTCTAAAGGTGCTTTCGAAAAGGCATCAATCACCGTACCTTTCAGAATTGTAATCGCACTTTTGATATCAGCTTTAGCTGTAGGCCCCACCTGAAGGGTTTTCAGCGCAGGTTTTGCTGGCTGAATGGTAGTTTTGGTTGTAGTAGCCAAGGCTTCCCTTTTTGGCATAGAAATAATATAAATATCCTTTTCACCAACGCCTCCTTCTTTAGCTGAAGCATAATAACCATGTTGATTGTCGGCAGATAGTACAAAATAGGTATCGTCGCCGGAAGTATTAATCGGATACCCTAAATTTTCTGGTTCCGACCATTTGCCGCCTGCATCCAAAGTAGACCGATAAATATCATAATTACCCATGCCGGCATGTCCGCGCGAACTGAAATATAGCGTTTGACCATCCGGATGAATAAAAGGGGCATCTTCATCGTAAGGTGTATTTACCGGGCCACTAATGTTTACGGCTTCTCCCCACTTTCCTTTTTCATCTTTCCGGCTCATATAAATATCTAGTCCACCAGTTCCACCAGGACGGTTACTAGAGAAATAGATAGTATTTCCATCGGCAGTCATGGATACGGAGGGTTCCTGGTATTTGGTATTTACATTGTCGCCTAAACTTTGCGGCTTAGACCATATATTTTCCCCTGCATCGAAATTAGATACATAAATATCGCCGCCCTTGCTGTCTTTATAGATAAAAAGCTGTTTCCCATCGGCCGATAAAGCGATACAGGCATCGTGTTTTTCGGTATTGATTTCCTGGATATTTTTAGGAGCCGTCCAGGTGCCGTTGACTTTGTTCGCTATATAAATGTCTTCATAATACTGGTTGTCATCCAGAGAAACAAAGTTGCCCGTAGAGCCTTCCCGGCGGGAGGTGAATACCAGAACCGATTCGTCGGCAGAAATAACCGGAGCATATTCGGCAAATTTGGTGTTAACAATAGGACCAATATTATCAATCTGGGCTTTTACTGGCTGTTTGATGTATTTGATTCCATTTTCACATTCAAAAATACGGCGGCTTAGCCTGGTTGCTACCGCGGCATCTTTTCCGGTATAAGTTGATTTATACTGTTCATACGCCTGTTTTGCTTCTGCAAACTGATGATTGTATTGATACGCTTCTGCTAAATAGAATTGTATATCTGGAGAAACATCAGGCATTTTTTTATAAGCTTTGAGCAAATATGGAATGGCCCTGTCTTCGTGAATGGATTGTAGATAACACATCCCTGCTTTGAAGTTGGCTTGTGCATTTTCAGGATCGAGCTTTAAACCTTGCAAGTATAAATCCAGGGCAGTTTCGTATTCGGCACTCTCAAAATAACCATCCGCTTCCTTAAAAATCCGCTTCACAGACTGGGCAAACAAATGTCCGTTGACAAGCAGGCAAAGGAAAAAAATACAGTATATAGCCTTTTTCATAGAGATATTAAAAGTAAAAGCTCAGGAGCTAATCAAATGTAAACAAATTACGTGTGGGTAATACCTGTAAAATGAAAGCACAATGTAAGTTTATCCGGTAAGCCGTATAGGCTTGTTTTAAAATTGTATTTTTGCAGAATATCTTATATAAAATGCCCGCTGCCATGAAAATAGAACAAGCCACATTTGTTATCAGCAATACCGATTATAAAAAATGTCCACAGCCGGATAAGCCGGAATATGCATTTATAGGCCGTTCGAATGTGGGAAAATCGTCGCTTATTAATATGCTGACTGGGAAGTCTACGCTGGCAAAAACATCCCAGAAACCCGGGAAAACCCAGCTTATTAATCATTTTTTAATCAATGATTCCTGGTATCTGGTAGATTTACCAGGATATGGATGGGCTCAGGCTAGTAAAGCGGATAAAGAAAAATGGACCCAGATGACCAGAACATATTTACGGCATCGTGAAAATCTGCTTTGTGTATTTGTATTAATCGATTCCAGGCATGAAGCACAGAATGTGGATCTCGAATTTATGCAGTGGCTGGGCGAATCTCAGATTCCATTTGCCATTATATTCACAAAAGCCGATAAACAATCCAAAACAAGAACCGTTCAGAACGTAGAAGCTATTCAAACAAAAATGCTGGAATTCTGGGAGGAATTGCCTGTTTCTTTTACCACTTCTGCTGTATCCAACGAGGGAAAAGAAGAAATTTTATCCTATATCAGTTCGCTTAATGAGACATATACAAAAGTGTAGCGTCTTTTTCTTTTTACACTGAAGCATTTCATTATTGTATTTCTATCTTTGTGGCTTGTAATAAAATTGGGTAGTTTTGGCAATAAAAGGATTATTTTTTCTTTAGATATGTGGAATAATCTTTTTCATTATATCCAATCGCTATGAGAAACAAATTTTTGATCGTAATCTGCATCTGTGTACTAGCTGGCTTTGCTTCATTCGCCCAGAGCGCTGGTAATGGAAAAGTGGTTCCAGTAGCTGAGCATTACCCCGGTGGAAAAGAAGCTTTACTGGCTGATATTCAAAAAAATATGATATATCCACCAATGGCCAAACGCAACCGGATACATGGAGAGTGTGTAGTAGCTTTCACCCTGGAAGAAAATGGTAAAATGGTTAACCATAAATTAATTAAAAATATAGGTGCCGGCTGTGGTGACGAAGCTATGCGTATTGTGCGTGCTCTGAAGTTTAACGCACCAGGTTACAGGGTAGATGCTACTGTGCCAGTGCGTTTTGATTTGCCTAAATAATGTGTAAGTATATAAATTTATATTCATGGAATTAAAAGAAGTAGCCACCATTTCAGGAAAAGGCGGATTATTTAAAGTTGTGAAACCAACACGTACCGGTGTGATTTTGGAGTCGCTGGATGCGCAAAAAAGCAGGGTAGTCGCTGGAACCCAACACCGTGTATCTTTGCTGAAAGAGATATCTATTTACACCACCGGTAAGGAATCATCCGTTCCGCTGGAAGAAGTACTGATGTCGATTCATGAAAAGTATGGAAAAGATATCCCGGCCAACGCCAAATCTTCTACCAATGAACTGGCTGATTTTATTGAAAGTGTGGTACCTAACTACGATACAGAAAGGGTATATACTTCTGATATTAAAAAATTAGTAAACTGGTATTCTATTCTGGCTGCTCATGCGCCTGAACTGTTTGAAAAGAAAGAAGGTGAAAAGGCAGAGGAAGCGGCTACTGAAGAACCAGCAGAAACAAAAAAATCCTGATAGATTAAGTTTTAACTAATAAAAAGCCCTGTTATTCAATAACAGGGCTTTTTGTTTTATCAAATGTAATCTTCTACTATTTATATAGTGGTACATTCAGCTGTTTGCCAACCATCATCAACAATTTATTATTACTCAACTACACTCAGCTTAATAGTATTGGTGCGTTGTTTTTTGCCGATAGGCATACTTACCGTGTGAACAAGAACATCCCCAACATTGATCTGATGATTTTCTTTCAGGATTCTGGTAATGTCTTGGAAAGTTTCATCAGTGGAATTAGACTTATCATAATAGATAGCCCGTACGCCCCAAAGTAAACTCAATTGATTCAACAGTGATTGATTGCTGGTAAACACAAATATATTGGACTTAGGTCGGTGGCTGGAAATCCGGAAAGCGGTATATCCCGAACTTGTCATGCCTACTATGGCTTTGGCACCAGTATCTCTGGCCAGACGGCAGGCACTTACCACTACATTATTATTGTTAAAGTTCTCATCCCGTAATTTCATTACATAGGCATGGTTCTTATAATAAATCTCAGCCGATTCTTCTACCTGACGGATGGTTTCTGTCATGCTTTTTACGGCCAGAACCGGATACATGCCTGAAGCCGATTCTGCACTCAGCATCAGCGTATCTGCACCATCAATTACAGAATTAGCAATATCGTTTATCTCTGCCCTGGTCGGACGGGGATTGGTAATCATGCTTTCCAGCATCTGAGTGGCAATAATTACCGGCTTTGCCAGTTGATTGCATTTCTGAACAATCATTTTCTGAATCATCGGCACTTGTTCCATCGGAACTTCCACACCCAGGTCTCCACGGGCTACCATCAGGGCATCAGAGGCGGCAATAATAGCATCAATATTGGTAATGGCTTCGGGCTTTTCTATTTTAGAAACTACCTTTGCCGTTCTTCCTTTTTGCTTGATAATATCTTTTAATTCCAGTACTTCTTCAGCCGTTCTCACAAAGGATAAAGCTATCCAGTCCAGGTTTTGTTCGAGTCCAAATATGAGATCTTCCCGGTCTTTTTCGGTAAGTGCCGGAATAGATACCTTGGTATTGGGCAGATTAATACCTTTTTTAGATTTTAAAATGCCTCCATATACAACTTCCGTAATAACATCGCTGCCTTTCACTTCTGTTACTTTCAACTCTATCTTGCCATCATCCACCAGAATCATGTCGCCTACCTTTACATCATCCGCCATTTCAATATAGGTTGTGCTGATACGCTCAGCATTTCCTACTAATTTTTCTGGCGTCAGTACCAGTTTTTTGCCTTTTTCGAGCATCACCCCATTATTCTCTACTTCCCTGGTACGGATTTTCGGCCCTTGCAAATCCTGAAGTAAGCCGATATTTAGCTTATGTTCTTTATTCAACTCACGTACATATTCAATCACTTTGGCATGTTCTTCATGGCTGCCATGCGAAAAATTGAGCCTGAATACATCTACGCCTGCATGTATCAACTCCAGTAACTGCTCTTTTTTGTTACAAGCAGGCCCTACAGTAGCGAGCACTTTTGTCTTATTGAAATGAATTTTCATTCGTATAATGGATGATTAAAGGTTTAGTTTAAAGGCTTATGCTGAATATGTGTATACATTTGAAATTTGGTTGATTACGCATAGTTGTTTTAAGCGCTGAAAAGGCGTTTATCTCTCCCGGTTTTACCGATAGCAAGGCATTTTAGCTGTTAATTGCGTTAAATCAGAGTACCAATTGGCTGCCGTAAAGTTAAAATTAAAATAGACTTTTATGTAAGATTAGAAAAAATTGTTTGACAATATTAGTTTAAATGTATTTCTTTGCAGTGTTTTTTAACTAAAAAAATAAAAGGAAATGTCAGAAATAGCACAAAAAGTTAAAAGTATCATTATTGATAAATTAGGCGTTGAAGAGTCTGAGGTAACCAATGAAGCAAGCTTTACAAATGATTTAGGTGCCGATTCATTAGATACTGTCGAACTTATTATGGAGTTTGAAAAAGAATTCAACATTTCTATCCCTGATGACCAGGCCGAAAACATTGCTACCGTAGGCCAAGCGATTTCTTACCTGGAAGAAAACGTGAAATAAGCAGCAAACCCACATTCCCATTCAACTCTGCTTCGGCAGAAAATTCGTTCTATGAATTTTAGGAGAGTAGTAGTAACAGGATTAGGCGCCCTTACCCCGATAGGAAATAATGTACATGACTATTGGCATTCATTGTCTGCCGGGGTAAGTGGGGCAGCTCCCATTACGAAGTTTAATGCAGAGAAATTTAGAACTAAATTTGCCTGCGAAGTAAAGAATTTCGATATTTTTAATCATATAGACCGTAAAGAGGCCCGCAAAATGGACCCCTTTACCCAGTATGCCCTTGTCGTATCTGAAGAAGCATTACAAGATTCAAAATTAGATCTTACCAAAATAGATCTCGACAGAGCCGGCGTGATATGGGGATCAGGAATTGGCGGGCTCAAAACCTTTCAGGAGGAAGTAGTAGGCTTTGCCAAAGGAGATGGAACCCCCCGTTTCAATCCTTTCTTTATTCCCAAAATGATCGCCGATTTAAGCTCTGGCTTTGTGTCGATTAAATACGGGTTTCGCGGACCCAATTTTGTTACTGTATCTGCCTGCGCCTCAGCTACCAATGCGGTAGTAGATGCCTTAAATTATATCCGTATCGGCCGTATTGATGTAGCCATTGCCGGCGGTTCCGAAGCCGCTGTAACGGAAGCAGGTATTGGTGGCTTTAATGCCATGAAAGCCTTATCTGAGCGCAATAATGACCCTTCCACTGCGTCCCGCCCATTTGATAAAGACCGGGATGGGTTTGTATTAGGCGAGGGAGCAGGTGCGTTAATTCTGGAAGAATATGAACATGCCAAAGCCCGGGGTGCCCATATATATGCAGAGCTTATTGGCGGAGGAATGTCGTCAGATGCGTATCATATTACTGCGCCGCACCCGGAAGGCTTAGGCGCATTAAATGTAATGCGGGATGCGCTACGCGACTCCAGTATTAAGCCAGAAGATATTGATTATATCAATGTACATGGTACGTCTACTCCGTTAGGCGATATCAGCGAGACTTCTGCCATTCAAAAAGTATTTGGAGAACACGCCTACAAACTCAATATAAGCTCTACTAAATCAATGACTGGCCATTTGCTGGGTGCAGCCGGAGCTATAGAAGCCATTGCCTCTATTCTTGCCATAAAACACCAGCTGGTTCCGCCTACCATTAATCATTTTACCGATGATGAAGCCTTTGACCCAAAGCTCAACTTTACTTTTAATAAGGCGCAATCCCGGAAAATTAATGTGGTGTTAAGTAATACCTTTGGTTTTGGCGGACATAATTTCTCTATTGTTTTCAGAAAAATGCAGGAATAAAAGCAGTGCCAGCCATCTTCAGCTTTGTTGCCAAATTATTCAAAAGGGATTCTGACAAAGATAATAAGCTTACTTCTGCCCTTCATCTGATGATTGGAAGTAAGCCCAAAAACCTGAGCTTGTATAAGCTGGCCCTGCAACATACCTCTGCCTCCAAAGAATCTGTTAAATCCGGTTTCCGGGAATCTAATGAACGTTTAGAATATTTAGGAGATGCCATCCTGGGAGCAGTTATTGCTGATTTTTTGTTTAAAAAATTCCCTTATAAAGAAGAAGGCTTTCTGACTGATATCCGTTCCAGAATCGTAAACCGGGAATCACTCAATAACTTAGCCCGTAAGATAGGATTAAATAAGCTGATTGTTTTTGATGGCAGCCGGAAAACTGTTCTTACGCACAAATCCATGCATGGCGATGCACTGGAAGCTTTGGTAGGCGCTATTTACTTAGACCGGGGGTTTAAGTACTGCAAAAAATTTATCATTAAGAGACTAATCGGGCCTCACTTCGATTTAGACCAGATTATCCTGACGAATTCAAATTTCAAAAGCCTCATTATTGAGTGGGCACAACGGGAGAATAAAGCTCTACGCTTTGAAATCATTGAGGAAAAAGGCAGTCTGCATAACAAGGAATTTATCGCCCAGATTGTGATAGATGAGAAACCTTTTACTACCGGAAGTGGCTACAGCAAGAAAAAAGCCGAACAGGCAGCTGCCGAAAAGTCCTGCGAAATCCTTCAACTTAAGTAAGTTTAGTATTAGTAATGAGTACAAAGTATGAAGAGAAATCATTTACATTCAATACTTTGGGTATTTATTCAATACTTACTAGCTTCTACTTAACCAATCTGGTGAGTCGTGGTATTTGTATGTCGTGCGCACATTTGAAATGGCCTTCCGGACAAGCTTTGTAGCCATGCAAACCACACGGTCTACAGTAAAGTGGTTCTTGTTTTTCTATAATAAAAGCTTGACCTGATAAAGGGCCAAAGCCAAAGGCAGGGATGGTAGAGCAGTATACCGCACACGTAGGTGCATTCATAGCCGAAGCCATATGCATGGGTGCCGAATCATTTACATAATTCATCAAGGCTTTTTCTATTAAAGCGGCAGATTGTAGCAGCGAAAGTTTACCAGCCAGGTTAACTACGGTATTTTTACTAGCCCCCGTTTTAATATCTTCACAAGCCTGATGATCAGCCGGACTGCCAAGTAAATAGATGGTATAGTGTTCTGGCAACTGGTTGATTAATTCAATCCATTTTTCCTGCGGAAATTGCTTGGTAAACCATACTGAAGTAGGAGCGATGCAGATATAAGGCGTATGTTGCAACGATAGTACCGCTTCGTAATCAGCTTTTGCCGGATATAATCTGGGTTTCTTAACGATGGTATCTGTCAGATGCGTAAGTAATGCCTGGTTTCTTTCTGTTTCATGATTTCCTTCGCCAATCCGGTGTGGAACACGTATATCAAAGAAGAAAGAAAAGGGATTTTTGTCGAAACCTATTTTCTGTTTGGCACCTGAAAGGGCAGTGAGAAAACCCATCGAGGCAAAACGTTGCAGGTTCACTACTACATCATATTGTTCTGAGCGGATGTATTGCAGTAAGTCATACAGGCTTTTGTACTTTCCCTGTTTCTTATTCCATATCAATATATTCCTCATATACGGATGATCCTGCAGCACACCTTCATTCCCTTTCCTGACTAAAAAATCTAGTTGAGCCTCCGGATAGTATTGCCTCAGTTTTTCAATCAGGCTGGTTGCCAGAATAACATCGCCAATAAAAGCCGTTTGAATTATCAGAATACTTTGTGGAACCAATCAATGAGCATTTAAAATGAATATGCAACATACGCAGAAACAAACGAATTTTAGGATTGCAGCGGAACCAAATCTTTGGCATCCCACAGGTAGCGGCAAGCAAGTGTACGGTGAGGACGCCAGTTTTCGGCAATGGTAAACAATCGCTCACGTAGCTGTTTTCCAGATTCCTGTATCTGATAGAATTTAATCATCTGTTGCTGAATGGCTAAATCATCTACTGGAAATACATCAGGCCGGTTCATGGGAAACATCAATACCATTTGTGCGGTCCAGATACCTACGCCTTTAATTTGCGTAAACAAAGCAATAAGTTCTTCATCTGGTAAGGGTTGCAGATGTTCATAACTAAGCGGAAAATCCAGATGAAACCTGGCTATATTTTGCACATAACCTGCTTTGGCTGTAGACAATCCTACCTTTTTTAAGTCATCTATCTGAAGTTTCAATACAAGCTCTGCCTGCGGATACTTATCTGGAAATAAACTTAAAAAGCGCTCCCGGATCACTCTTGCCACTTTTGTAGAAAGTTGCTGGGAAATAATGGAACTGAGCAAGGCCAGATAAATATCCTGTTGCTGGTAAGAAGTGGGTACAGGAAGTACTTCTGCCAGCCGGTTCATTACCGGATCATGCTGCCAGTTAATATTCATGTAGTGATGGGCTGATACGGTTGAACAAATTTTCCGGTATACTGCTGTACCTGCACGCCAAATTTTTCCAGAAAAGCCAGCCCTTCGTCTACATCAATTCCTTTGTATTCGGCATAAGAATGCAGATAGATTACTTTGGCGATTTTCATACTGAAAATAATTCTGGCGCAAGGCAGGCAAGGAGAAAGTGTTACATATAAGGTGGTACCTTCTACAGTGGCGCCGTTTTTAGCAGCATATAAAATAGCGTTTTCCTCCGCATGAATGGCCAGCGAACAACTCCCTTTTCTATCTCTGGCACATCCGGTATGCGGCCATTCTTCGTCGCAATTATGGGTGCCGGCCGGCGGTCCGTTATAGCCAATAGAAATGATACGGGTTTCTTTGGTAAGTACAGCACCTACGTGTGCTTTAATGCAATGAGAACGCTTGGAAAGATTTACCGCAAGTTCCATAAAAATATCGTCGAAATCAGGACGTTGCATGAATTTTGAGACTTATAATAATCAAAGATGACAAAAAATCAGAACAAAATGGGTAGTACTGCTATTTATCTTGAGTCTGTGCCAATAATCACTGATAATGGCTACTCTGTAATAATGTTATGCTTTTTATAAGAGACTTCATTAATTTGATGCCGGACATAGAAATATTATATAACTTTGAATAAAATTAAATCAAGTCTTTTTGAGCAAATCCTGGTAAACTTAATTGAATATTTGAGATGAAAAAAATTGCATTACTTGTAACTTTCGTTAGTTGTGTACTGTGTCAGTCAGCTTTTGCCCAGCAGAGTACCAAAGATTCTACTACTATTAATAAAATCAATAAAGAATCATCTGCGGTTGCCGCAGTTACTCAGGATTCAGTGATTGTGCCCCAGTTACGGAAAAGTCCAATGGCTATCGCCAAATACCAGTCAAATGCAATGTATATAAAAGCTGTATATGGCCAGCCTTCTAAAAGAGGAAGAGTGATTTTTGGTGAACTGGAACCCTACGGAAAAGTTTGGCGGACAGGTGCTAATGAAGCTACCGAAATTACTTTTACCAAAGATGTAAAAATTGCCGGAAAATCCTTAAAAGCTGGAACCTATACGCTGTTTACTATTCCTAACCGCGATAAATGGACTGTTATTATCAATTCAGATTTAGGACAATGGGGAGCTTATAAATACGAAAAAGAGAAAGATCTGTTTTCTCTAGATGTGCCTGTAACCAAGCCAGAGTACCAGTATGAAGCCTTCACCATCGAGTTTGAAGAAACCAGAACAGGTGTTGATATGGAACTGCTTTGGGATACCACCCGTATTGCTGTTCCGCTCACCTTTGCAAAATAATCTTGCGTTAGTAGATATAAGTTTATCCTGATCAGCCTGGTATTTAAGAGAATGTTTTGAAAGGATAGAAATAGGGTAAAAGAAAGAATCAGTGAGTAAACTTGTGGTGTCCAACCAAAAAGTTTTATGCAAGAAAGATTCTTCGAACTCACTGATTGTGAGTGGGAAATTATCAAGGAAGTAGTAGATAACCTAAGAAAAATCAAACATGACAAACGTGTTATTCTTAATGCTATTCTATGGCTACTTACTACAGGTAGTCAATGGCGCAACATGGAAAGTAAATACCCACCCTGGCAAACCATTTATTACCATTACAGGCAGTGGAAGAAGCGAGGCATCATCGAAGAGCTGTTGGCTTTTTTAGCAATCAGAGAAAGAAAAAAAGCAGGCCGACAAGCCTTGCCAAGCGTGTTAGCTATTGATAGTCAAAGTGTAAAGATTGTACAGTTTACTTCCCAAGACAAGGGCATAGATGGCAACAAAAAGGTGAATGGCAGAAAAAGACATCTAGCAGTGGATTGTTTAGGTATTCCTTGGGCTGTGCATGTAACAGCCGCCCATGTGTCAGACACTACAGCCGGTTATGAGTTAGCAGCTAAGCTGAAGGGTAAGTCTTGCCGCCTACATACACTAAAAGCAGATAATGGCTACAAAGATACCTTTGTAGAAGAGATAGAAAGAGACTATGGATGGAAGGTAGAAATTGTACAAAAGCCTGAAAGCGTAAAGGGCTTTGTGCCGGCAGGAGGCCGTTGGGTGGTAGAACGCAGTTACGGATGGCTCAATTTTAAGCGTAGATTGAGCCGTGACTTTGAGAAAAGCACAGAAAGTTCGGAAGCTATGCTACAATTAGCCTTTATTGACACACTGCTTAAAAGAAAACCAGTATAATATTTCAAAACGTTCTCTTAGTTTATTGTTTTTACCAGTGCTAGTGATCAGCTCCTGGTTGTCTTTTTAATAAATCAGATGAGGTAATTATTATGCTACGTATCTATTCTTGTTTAAATCTGCTGTATCAACTTTTTAGCTTGCAGGTTCGTATATGCCTGAAATTATTAAACAATTACATCCAGTACGCATATGGGACCTAAAAGCATTGTGGGAATTATTTTGATTGTAATTGGTATTGCCGGGTTAATTATTGGTGTGTTTGGCATATTCAGCAAAAACCTGACAAACCAAAGCCCCTGGATTTTTGCCATTCTGGGATTTGTATTTTTTACATCTGGTATCGGATTATTGAAAAGTGTAGGCAACCAGAATTCTTAGGGTTACAATAAGCGTTCTGAATTGACATAGCTGCTGTTGGTAGGCAGGCATAGATAGTTTTTCTGCCCGGCAACTGCATTAAGGTTTTTAATCCCAACCATTACTTATTCATACCAAACTTCATAAGCCGGTTATTGCCACTACCCATGCTATATAGGTAATGTATTTTTGAAATACTGGCCTATACAATTCTAATAAGCCAGATTCAGAAATTATCTTTCAATCACTTATATTGTTAGCAGTTTATTAAGCTGTTCATTTTTTATAAGCTCCGGCAGCGTTTCTGATCTTTTTACATATTCAATGTAGTGATTTATGCTTGGCAGGCATCTCTATTCTATCCTGATTGCGGGTTGTGTTGTATTAACCTGTCTGTTTACTGGAGCATACATTTCTAAACAAGCAGATTCCAGACCAAATGTTGTTTTGTTCTTTATTGATGATCTGGGCTATGGCGACCTTTCTTCCTATGGAGCTATGTCTTACCGTACACCTCATTTGGATCAGATGGCAGTTGAAGGAACTCGTTTTACTAATTTTCTTGCGGCACAGGCAGTATGTAGTGCTTCACGGGCTGCTATTCTGACCGGCTGTTATCCGAACCGGGTTGGTATGTCAGGGGCACTCGGACCCAATTCACGTATTGGTCTGAATCTGCAGGAAGAAACATTGGCTGAACTTTTAAAAGCCAGAGGATATGCAACTGGTATTTTTGGAAAATGGCATTTAGGAGACGACTCCACATTTTTACCCTTACAGCATGGCTTTGATGAATATTTCGGTGTGCCTTACTCACACGATATGTGGCCTTTACATCCCAATCAGGCACAGGCTAACTACCCACCCTTATTCTGGATAGAGGGCAGCCAGCGTACCAAAGAGATCAAGACGCTGGAAGATGCTGGCGAAATTACGTCTGCTATTACAGAAAGGGCATTATCTTTTATCCGGAAGCATAAGAAAAAGCCCTTCTTTCTATATTTACCTTATCCCATGCCGCATGTACCCTTAGCGGCTTCAACTCCTTTTCGTGGAAAAAGCAAACAGGGTTTATTTGCAGATGTCCTAACAGAGCTAGACTGGTCTGTTGGGCAGGTTTTACAGGAACTCAAAAAACAGGGACTTGATAAAAATACACTCGTAATTTTTACCAGTGACAATGGCCCCTGGCTGAACTATGGCGATCATGCTGGTTCGTCGGGTGGCTTCCGAGAAGGGAAAGGAACTTCGTTTGAGGGTGGGCATCGGGTACCTTGTATTATCCGGTGGCCAGGTGTAGTAACTGCCGGCCGGGTTTGTAATAAATTATTAACAACAATGGATATTTTGCCAACGGTTGTAAAGCTTTGTGGTGCTGGTCTGCCTAAAAACAAAATTGATGGCATTGAATGGGTAGATTTATTGAAAGGGAATGAACAGGTAAACCCACGGGAAAATTTTCTGTATTATTATCGCCGCAACAGCCTGGAAGCGGTGCGGAAAGGAGACTGGAAGCTGGTTTTTGCCCATCCCGGACGGACCTATGAAGGGCTTTTGCCAGGAAAAGATGGACAACCAGGGCCGCTTACTGAAAACTTTTCGTTTCCTACAGCATTATACAATTTACGCAGAGACCCCGGTGAACGGTATGATGTGCGAGAGCAGAACCCAGGTATTGTTGCCGAGTTAGAAAAACTGGCGGAAGAAGCCCGGCAGGATCTGGGAGATGATTTACAGAACCGTCCTGGAAATAACCGGAGACAAGCAGGTGTAATAGATGAAAACCGGTAAAATAATAGGGCCTAATGTGGTGATATTAAGTATTAAAGTTTTAACTGGTTGTTCATTCAGGGATTCTTTCGGCATGGCTTGCTATTAGATTAAAGCTTTCTCTCCATCTTTTTTATAAGCACTTTTTCAGTGATAGAAGGTTTCTCTCAAGATGCTATAATGTCGACAGGCAACTGCTACATTTTTGATCTTTGCGTACTTAGGAATTTTGAGTTTTCTTATATGTCAATTTGTGCTTTTGTATTCAGAGGTTGACAAGTTTATAGTTCAATTTTCGAATTGTTAATCCTAACCTTGTTTTTCACAGTCTAGCTAAAAATACAAAAAGGGTGCTGCAAACAGCACCCTTTTAATTTATGAGTAATCTCGGCCATCGAACTATATTCTACCGGCACAAGATTAATCATTAATTATCCTTATCTAATTCATCACTCATAGCTTTGAACGAATCATTTACCTTAGAAGCAGTATCTTCGATGTCTTTCTTCATGTCTTTCCAGGCATCTCCCGTAGCATTGCCTACTTCTTCCAGTTTGTTGTCAAGCTTATCCTGCTGATCTTTAATATCCTGGATGCGGTCTTTGTATTTAGCTTTAGCCTGGTCACCTTTCTCATCAATTTTTGATTGCAGGCGATCTAGCTTGGTACCCAGTTCCTCACGGTCTTTGCGGATTTTAGCAACAAATTCATCACGCTCCTGGTTGGTTTCAGCCTTCATGTCGTTAGCCTCCTCCTTGGCTTCTTTGCTCAGTTCATCGGCTTCATCTCTTGCTTCTTTTGCTCCTTCATCAACTTTACCTGCTACCTTATCGGCTGTATTCTGGATATTTTCCGAGATTTCTTTATCGGCATCCTTAACAGTTTCTTTTACACTCTGGTCATCGGCAGTAGTGTTTTTATTTGAAGCGCAGGAATCCATACCTAATACAAAAACGGCGGCTATGGCAAGAGCTGCTATTTGATGTAAAGCATTCTTAATTAGTTTCATAATGGTTCTAATGATTAGTAGTTTACTGTTAAAAAATGTATATAACATGTATAACACGTCTTTTTACGTGGGAATAGATGAAAATAACTTTCATCAAAACACCTACTTCTACGGGAGAAATGGTAAAGGGTTATACTTACAAAAAAATTATACTCTGTTTATTTATGATAATCTTCTTCAAAGCTTGCCTTGGGTATCATATTTAAACACTAAAGAGCGGGTAAAGGTGCAGGTTCAAAACGTAGAATACCCTTCTTAAAAGCTGACTTGGCTTTTATTAAAGAGTTAAAGATGGAGAGAATGGACACCGATTGATTGCTCTTTTAACCATTTTAATGCTTATAATTTTCGATCAGTTCGTCATTGGGAGCTAAAAAACTTTGCTGATTTCTGTTCCATCCTTTTTGATTGGTCCACCAGTTGAATTCGATGACACACTGTTCGAGGCCAAAGTTGATTTGAATATGCTTGTACTGTTGTACATGCTGAATAAATTTTTCCGGCAACCGGATATGATGATTTTGCAGGTAGTGAACGAGCCCCTCCGGAAAAATATAAGTTCCATCTGTCAAATCTTTAGAACCCAGTTGTGTTTCTGCACAGCGGAATCGGCACCAGCTTTGTCCGGTCCAGTCGGCCAATGGGTGGCTCTGTAGTAAATGTGTAATTACCATCTGTTTTTCTGCTACATTCCATTCCTCATCCCTAAACCAGGCAGGGTCAGGAAATTCCGGTTCAAAGATGCTATGCCAGTATCCAATCGCTGTCAACGAATGTATTTTCTTCGACTGAAAGTAGGATTTGGTGGTAGTCATACCTTGAGGGACTTATAATCTTGCAATCACGGAATGTAAAAATCAAACAAAATGTCATTCATACACTTAAAATGCCCCAGCGGACATTTGGGATACCCCAGTTTAGAACAAGGGCGGCAGGCAATTTTATTATTTTCGAAAATAACAAAAGATGTACGGTAGGGGTACATGCCAAAGGCCGGAATCGTATTTCCCCAGATGGAATATACTTTCTTCTTAAAAGCAGCCGCAATGTGCATCAATCCGGTATCATGCGTAAATACCACATATGATTGCTGAATAATAGAGGCCGACTGATTTAAGTTATATTTGCCACAGGCATTATAAATCAAGGCTTTTTTATTGAGGCTGGCTAAGGCTGGTTCGTAGGAAGCATTGCGTTCGTGTTTTTCAAAAAAATTAACGATGGCCTCTCCATTTTCTGCATCTTCTTTGCCGCCCAGCAATACAATAGGCTTATTAATCTTATCACAAAGTTCGATCATGCGGGAAACCGGCAACTTTTTAGTATTGTGTTGCCCACCAATGGCATAGGCCACAAAACCCCGTTGATGCGTAAGCGGCAGCCAGTCTTTTTCTACGACATCTTTATCTGGAATGAAATATTCGAGGCCGAACTGGTCGGTTTTTACACCAAGTGGCAATACAGTTTCCATGTAACGGTCAACTATATGGATATTAGGCAGTTTATTGATCTTAAAGCGTACAAGCAGCCATTTGGAGTAATTAAGTTTATTAAAACTATACGATTTTACGCCCAGCCTTAGTTTGATAATTCTTGTGCGGATGTTATGGTGGAGATCAATGATATAATCATATTTTTCAGCCTTTAACTGGCGAAGCAAATCGGCCAGACTATCTTCCAGGTAAAAACATTTATCCAGATACGGATTGTGTTCTACAATAGATCTGTATTTCAGTTTTGTGCAATAATGTACTTCTGCGTCTTCCAGTTGCAGTTTTAGAGTCCGGATCACAGGCGTTGTCAGTACAATGTCACCAATAGAAGAAAAGCGGATAATCAGTATTTTTTGTTTAGGCATTGTAATACAGAATAGTCATTGGTCAGTAGTGATTGGTGATTTGTGATTTGTATTGAACCCGAAAGCTACTGATGGTATTGTTTGAAAACTAATTTTTCACCGCCACAAATTAACGCTGCTATTCTACTATAATAAGGGATTGAGGTAAAAAAGTTTTCAATTGTGAAAATTAACCGGAATAAGCGGTTGGCCACAATAAAGTATAAGGGCAATATGGAGTGATAAGTGCCAGATCAGGACATTGGTCAGGCACATGAATGACAATAATTAACAACCAATGACAGTGGCTAATGACTGATTTGCTTAATAGCCTTTCGCTTTGTCTACCACATTTAGTAAGGGTAACCCATTGGAGTACCTGCGGATATTTTCTGAAACAAGCGCCATTAGCCGTACTTGCCGGATGGGAGCCTCTCCGGAATTATGCGGAGTAATAACCAGATTTGGGCATGTCCACAAGGGATGGCTGGCAGGTAAGGGTTCGGGGCTAACCACATCTAGTCCGGCACCTCTGATCTTTTTTTCTTTCAACGCTTTCACTAATGCATCCTGGTCTACAAGCCCGCCTCTGGACACATTAATAAAATAAGCGCTGGGCTTCATTTTACTGAATACCTCGCTGTCAAATAACTGTTTTGTTTCTTTGGTCAGCGGAGCGGCACTCATCAGCACATCTACCTGCGGTACCATTTCCATCAGCCAGGAAGGATCATGCAGTTCAGCTACAAACTCAGGTTTAGGCATAGGCTTGGCATCGGTTGCCAGTACTTTCATATTAAATCCATAATGTAAGCGCCTGGCTGTTTCTGAGCCTATACCACCCATACCCACAATACCGATGGTTTTTCCATACAGGTCATCCAATGAAATATCATCCGCTTCTTTATATTCTTTTTTTTGGAAAGCCGGTATAGAAACCTGGGTAAGTCCTCTGGTCAGGCTCAACAGCAAAGCAATAGCCGTTTCTGAAATAACCGGGGCAAAAGTCCGTTGCATATTGGTTACCTGGCAGGGATGCTCGATCAATTCTTTGGATAATACATTCTCCATCCCTGCGCCCCAGTTCTGAAACCATTTTAGATTTTTTGCCAGCTTCACCGTATCTCCATCTAATCTTCCTAATACTACCTCCGCTTCGGCTATACACTTTTTAAGTGCATCCTGGCTGGCAGCCATCTGCAATTCTATGTTTTTACCTGCCGATTTGATTTGGTTTACTTCTGCCTCACTCAGTTTTTCGTTACACACTACTTTAATAGGCATATTAGCAGCTCTGGATCTGGTAGGTTGAACTACGTCTGAGGGCTCGGCTAATGAGGCGGAAGCAGTCGTTACAGCCATTGTTGTAAGAAAATTACGTCTGGAAATAGAATCTTCGGCCATAGGATTGAATGTTAAAAACTAAATATTTGCAGTTTGTTTGGAGGGCTAAAAGAAGATGAATCCGGACAAAGTAAACACCGAATTACAGATAGCCTTAATCTAAGGTAGGTATTCAGTCATTTAATGTCAAAGGCAGCTGATAAATATTTTTATTCAGTTGAAAAATATAACAGAAAGCATGAAATGCATAAAGCTCAATGGAATGATTGTAGACTAAAATTTACTTTGTAAAGTAGTAAATGAAAAGTTTTTGTTCAATAAATTAGAATCTGCCTATTTTGGATGGGTAAAAAGAAAATGAGTGACCAGAAAAATTTAACCTGATCACTCATGCACATTCAACTCCTATTACTCCTTTCTACTCACTTCTCAGGCTCTTCACCGGATTATCAGTAGCTGCCTTTACAGTTTGAGTACTAACCGTTAATAAGGCAATGATCAGAATGAGCAATCCCGGCACAATAAACATCCAGGGACTGATAGAAGCCTGGAAGGCATAATTTTCAAGCCATTGTTTCAGCAGGTAGTAAGTAATCGGAGAAGCGATCACGAAAGCGATCACCACCAGCTTCACAAAATCTTTTGAAAGCAGCATCAGGATGCTGGAAATGCTGGCACCCAGCACTTTGCGGATACCAATTTCTTTCGTCCGCTGGGTAGTTACAAAGGAGGCAAGGCCGAATAAGCCCAGGCAGGCAACAAAAATGGCGAGCACGGCAAACACACCGAATACCTGTCCGAATTGCTTGTCAGCTTTATATTGTTTATCAAACTGCTCATCCAGAAAGAAGTATTCAAAGGGATTGCCTGGGAAAAATTGTCCCCATTTGGCCTGGGCTGTATTAATAATTTGATTTAGATTGTCACCACCGGCTTCCAGTTTAAGGGAGTAATAGTTCTGGCTATCTGGAATGAGCCGGAAAATATGCACATCATAGTCTTCCCGTAAGGACTCCTGGTGATGATTGGCAACAACGCCCACGATGGTATAGGTTTCGCCCCAGAACTCAATGCGTTTGTTTAAGGCTTCTTCAGGTTTTTTAAAGCCCATCAGTTTAGCTGCTGCTTCATTCATCAGAACAGCTTTGGGATCAGTGCTGAATTCCCTGGAGAAATTCCGCCCGGCAACTACTTTTAACCCATACGAATCCAGAAAATCGTAATCAATGCCTATTACCCTGTATTGGTTAGCATCCCCTTCCGCACTGCCTACCGGCCGGATACCTCCGGCATTCCAGCCCACTTTTTTCCCAGGCACTTCCGTAGAAGCCGCTATTTTTTTAATTCCCGGATATTGCAGCAGTTCATTTTTGAAAGAATTCAGTTTATCGGAATAAGTAGAATCCGTTACATTGGGTCCTCTCAATACCAGCGTCTGGTTGATCTGCACCCCCAGTTCCTGGTTTTGCATATAATCAATCTGGCGAAATACGCAGAAGGTTCCTACCATTAAAGCCACCGAAGCCGCAAATTGCCCTACCACCAGTGTTTGCCGCAAAAATGCCCCATGCGAGGTTTTAGATAACCTGCCTTTGAGTACAGCAATAGGCTGGAAAGAAGAAAGTACAAAGGCCGGATACAGGCCGGAAAGAATAGAACCAATCGCAAATAAACCCAGTAAGGCCAGCCAGAAATCCAGCCGGGTAATTAAAGAAAATCCCATCTGTTTATCGGTAAGCCAGTTGAATACAGGTAAACAAATCACCACTAGCCCGAAGGCAACCAGCACGGCAAACAGGTTGACCAGCACCGATTCAAACATAAACTGCCCGATGAGTTGCTTGCGGTAAGAGCCCATTACTTTGCGGATGCCTACCTCTTTAGCCCGGTCTAAGGCTCTGGCGGTGGAAAGATTGATGTAGTTGATCCAGGCAATAATGATGATAAAGAAGGCAATAATAAACAGAAAGTAGACAGATTCTCCATTGCCATTGGCTTCTGCTTCCATCATATAGCTGGAATACAAGTGAATGTCCTGCACTGGCTGCAACTTATATTCTACCCTATGATTCCGCTCCCGGTTAATTTGCCCCACTTTTTTCTCGATTAAAGCCGGAATTTTGGCCTCTACCGCATTTGCCTTAACACCTGGCTTAAGCAATATATAGGTATAAAAGCCGTCCCAGTCAAAAGTAGTTTCTGCTTCGGGACTGGTGAATTTTACAAAGGTTGGAAATGATAACAGAACCGTGAATTTCAAGTGTGTATTCTCCGGCATATCTTCTGCTACGCCAGTGATCAGGTAATCTTCGCGTTGATTGCGGCTGATGCGTTTGCCCACCGGATCTTCGTTTCCAAAGTATTTTTTGGCAACAGACCTGCTAATAACCGCCTGGAATGGTTCGGTAAGTAGTTTGGCCGGGTTGCCTTTTACGAGTGGGTAGGTAAAAACAGTGAAAAAGTCATTGTTGGCAAAATACATTTTTTCTTCCCGGAATTTTTTGTCGCCATAAGATATTACTCCACCGGTAGGTGTAAATTTGGCTACCGTTTCTACTTCCGGAAATGCCTCTTTCATAGCGTTGCCTATGCCTGCTGCTCCGGCTGCCCATTGCGTCGAGAGTTCTCCTTTATCATATCTGTTCTGCTGCAACCTGAAAATCCGGTCTTTCTTTGCATGAAACTGGTCGTAGCTCAGTTCAAAAGTAACATACTGCAAAATCAGCAGGCAGGCAGCCATTCCGATCGCTAGCCCAAAAATGTTAATAAAAGAGAACGCTTTGTGTTTGAGCAAGCTTCTCAAGGCAGTTTTAAAATAACTTTTCAGCATAGGGGAGAAGGTTAATAGTCAGTAGGCATTCGTAATGTAATTCCGGTAAACTCCACAATCTCAAAAAGGTAACATAGGATGAGCAATTTTTTAGACATATTTTTATGAGTATTCTTACGCAAGTATAACAGGCAAAATTTGAGGTTGAAGGGTGAGTTGTAGAAAGAGTCAGATATGATTTGAAACAGGAGGAAAGAAAAATTATTTGCTTTCTTATAAAGATTTCTACAACTTTTATGATAATATCGGATTGAAAATAAATAGTTACATGCATCCGTATGTGACAAACGATTCATTTACTTAGTTTATAATTTATTATGTCAGACAAACAGAACGAAAACGAGCAGCATTTAAGAAGTACTGAATGGTTTGGAAAAACCGATAAAATGGGATTTATCTACCGGAGCTGGATGAAGAACCAGGGCCATCCGATGCATATGTTTGATGGCAGGCCGGTAATAGGAATTTGTAATACCTGGTCTGAACTGACTCCCTGTAATGCACACCTGCGTGATATTGCCGAAGTAGTAAAACGTGGCGTATACGAAGCTGGCGGTTTTCCGGTTGAATTCCCGATCACTTCGCTGGGCGAAACGCTGATGAAACCAACCGCCATGCTGTTCCGGAACCTGGCTGCTATGGACGCTGAAGAATCGATCCGGGCTAATCCGATGGATGGGGTTGTACTTCTTACCGGTTGCGACAAAACCACACCTTCTACCGTGATGGGCGCTGCCAGTGTGGATCTGCCTACGATTGTAGTTCCTGGCGGACCGATGCTGAATGGAAAATTCCGCGGACAAAATATTGGTTCTGGTACCCACGTATGGAAGTTTAGTGATGATCTCCGGGCCGGAAATATGACACCCAAAGATTATTTGTTTGCCGAAAGTTGTATGTCCCGCAGCAACGGCCACTGCATGACGATGGGAACGGCTTCTACGATGGCTTGTATGGTAGAATCTCTGGGTTTAACCTTGCCCGGAGCCGCTGCTATTCCGGCGGTAGATGCCCGTAAAAAAGTACTGGCCCATATGTCGGGCATCCGGATTGTGGAAATGGTGAAAGAAGATTTGCGTATATCCAAAGTACTCACCCGGAAAGCCTTTGAAAATGCCATCAAAGTAAATGCAGCTGTAGGTGGTTCTACTAATTTTATCATACACCTGTTAGCTATTGCCGGACGTGTTGGGGTAGAGCTGGAACTGGACGATTTCGATAAATTAGGCAGTAAAATTCCTTTGCTGGTAAATCTGATGCCATCCGGAAAATACCTGATGGAAGATTTCTTTTATGCTGGTGGACTTCCGGTGGTACTGGCAGAAATGAAAGAACACCTGCACCAGGATGCCATTACAGTAAATGGAAAAACGGTGAAAGAAAATGTAGAAGATTCTGACTGTAATTGTTATGATTCAAATGTGATTTACAGCATTAGTAATCCAATCCTGAAAGAAGCCGGTATTGCGGTGATAAAAGGAAACCTGAGTGAAGATGGCGCAGTGATCAAACCTTCTGCTGCTACACCAGCTTTAATGAAACACAGAGGCAGGGCAGTGGTATTTGAAACCATCGAAGATTACCATGCCCGGGTAGATGATCCGGACCTGGATATTGATGAAACCTGCGTAATGGTATTAAAAAATGTGGGCCCGAAAGGCTATCCAGGTATGCCAGAAGTAGGAAATATGAGTTTGCCTAAGAAACTCCTGTCTAAAGGAATAACAGATATGGTGCGTATTTCCGATGGACGCATGAGCGGAACGGCGTATGGTACAGTTATTTTGCACGTTTCCCCGGAATCTGCCATTGGTGGCACACTGGCTTTTGTGCAGAATGGCGATATGATCGAACTGGATGTGGCTGGCAGGCGGCTTCACCTAGATGTATCGGCTGAGGAACTTGAGAAAAGACGCAAAGCCTGGGTAGCGCCTGAACCACTTGCCGACAGAGGCTATGTACAATTATACATTAACCATGTGCAGCAAGCCAGCAAAGGTGCCGATCTTGATTTCTTGGTAGGAAAATCTGGCTCAAGCGTTACCAGGGATAGCCATTAATTGATAATCTGCGGTTTAGCGGCTATAGGCTTTTTAACCCGTATAAATAATACCTTAAGTTCACAGGCAATTTTGAGAGGCATCAGAAGGTATGATTCTCGCAAAATTGCCTGTGAACTTTTCATAGTACAGACAATATATATGTTGGATGACGATACATATTTACTTTCTTTCCACACCTGTTTTTCTACGCTTGACCTAGCTGCTTTCTCGCTTCAACTTCTTTCTGGTTTCATAAACAAGAGCTATACCTGAATTTAGGCCTATAAACCTCTAGGCCATGAACAAACTATTTATTCTTCTGCTGATTCTATGGTGTAGTCAGATCGCCCTGGCGCAGCAAACAGGTACACAAACCATCAAAGGAACCATTCTCGATGCCCAGTCCAGATATCCCCTGGTAGGCGCAAATATTGTAGTTATCGGCGTAGAACCGCTTATTGGGACTTCTACAGATACGGATGGCAATTTCAGACTTACCAATGTGCCTCTGGGCAGGCAAGCCTTAAAAATTACATATTTGGGTTACCAGGAACGCACCCTTTCTAACATTCTGGTGACCTCTGGTAAAGAAGTAGTGCTCACTATTGATTTGGAAGAACAGGTAATTACCGCGCAGGAAGTAGTAGTAACTGCCGAACGCGAAAAAAGTAGCGTGAACAACGAACTGGCAACTGTAAGCGCCCGCTCGTTTGATGTAGAAGAAACTTCCCGTTATGCTGGTAGCCGTAATGACCCCGCCCGGATGGCTGCTAATTTTGCTGGCGTAAGTGGCGCCAATGATGCCCGTAACGATATTGTGATCCGGGGAAATTCTCCGGCTGGTTTGCTCTGGCGGCTGGATGGCATCAATATTCCCAATCCAAATCATTATGGCGCTTTGGGAGCTTCCGGTGGCCCGGTAAGTATGCTCAATAATAACGTACTCGACCGTTCGGATTTTTTGACAGCTGCTTTTCCGGCCCAATATGGGAATGCCCTAGCCGGTGTGTTCGACTTGCAAATGCGCAGCGGCAACAACGAAAAACGGGAATATCTGGGGCAAATTGGCTTTAATGGCTTTGAACTGGGAGCAGAAGGTCCCTTTTCTAAAAAGAGCAAAGCTTCTTACCTGGTTAACTACCGCTATTCTACCCTTGGCGTTTTCCAGGCAATTGGATTAGAATTTGGCACAGGTTCGGCCACTCCACAATACCAGGATTTGTCGTTTAAAATAGATATTCCTACCGCAAAAACCGGACGGTTCACTGTGTTTGGTATAGGAGGTACCAGTAATATTAAATTCCTGGGAAATGAAGTTGATACCACTTCTTCCAGTAACTTGTTTGGCGAAGAAAATTCCGATTCGTATTCCGAGTTCCGGACGGGCATAGTAGGTATTTCACACCTGTATTATTTTAATCCGTCTACCTATTCCAAAATCTCTCTGGCCGCTTCTTCTGCCTGGCAAAGTTTTAAAGAAGATTCGCTTAGCCTCGAAGACCGAACGCCATTCCGCCGGGAAAACGTAGAATTTACCCAGAATAAATATTCAGTCAATGCACTCCTTAGCAAGAAATTCAATGCCCGGAATAATGTAACTGCCGGGGTAATTGTAGACCTGTATGACTTTGATCTGCTGAACGAAATGTTAAATGAAAAGCAGGAATTATATCCCATCCGCAATACACAAGGACAAACGGTTCTTACGCAAGCCTATGCCCAGTGGCAGCACCGATTTTCGGAACAACTTACCCTCAATAGCGGCTTGAATTTTCAGCATCTTTCCCTTAATAACAGCATCGCCCTCGAGCCCAGAGTGGGTTTGAAATACCAGCTGACACCCCGCCAATCTGTGAATTTCGGATATGGCTACCACAGCCAGATGCAGCCTTTACTCACCTACTTTAACCAGACTACCGTAGCTGAAAATGTAAACCTGCTGACTAATAAAAATATGAAATTCACCCGCAGCCAGCACCTGGCTCTGGGCTACGACCATATGCTGGGCAGCAATTTGCGTTTAAAGCTGGAAACCTATTATCAGTATATATCCAATGCACCAGTGGAACGGAACTACAGCAGTTTCTCCCTGCTCAATTTTGGCGCTGATTTTGATATTCCTGCAGAAGACAGCCTGGTGAATGAGGGTACTGGTCGCAATTATGGAATTGAACTTACCCTGGAAAAATTCTACAGCAATGGGTACTACTTCCTGTTTACAAGCTCATTGTTTGATTCCAAATACAAAGGGAGTGATAAAATACTGAGGAATACTACTTTCAACGGACAATATGTGGTGAATCTGCTGGCTGGCAAAGAATTTAAAGTAGGCCGTAAAAACAATTCTTTCAACATCGACTGGAAACTGACCGTAGCCGGTGGCAGGCAGGTAACACCCATTGATTTTGTAAAATCTCAGCAGGCAGGTGAAGCGGTTTACATAGACTCTGAAGCGTTTTCCCAGCAGCTCAGCAATTATCTCCGGACCGATATAAAACTCTCGTACCGGATGAACCGCAAAAAAACAACACATGAATTCTCCCTGGATCTGCAGAACTTTACCAACAACCAGAATGTATTTATGCAGCGCTATAATGCCCGTACCAACCAGATTGCTACCGAATACCAGATTGGATTTTTTCCGATTCCCCAGTACAGGATATTATTCTGATAGGTCATTATTTATGGATTTGAAACTCAGGCAGTAAACGTGTAACTTACCATTCAAAGATATATACCAATGATAAACGACAAATGGGCAAGGATCATAGGCATTCCTCTGATCAGTATTCTCACTCCGCTGTTTAAAGATTTTGAGGATATGATTACCTGGAATGAATATGCCTTACAGCATATTATTGCTTGTCTGGTGTTCACCACTACAATGTGGGAGGGGAACCGGCTTATTTTTATTTATATGAAACGTATGTTTCCGGGTTATAAACAAACCTTGAAACGGGTTACCGTGCAAACCGCCATTAGTGTAGTTTATACCATTTTTGCCGCTACCTTCCTTTCCTTTTTGTTAAGTTTTGTATTTGAGGGCTGTATCTTTGACCGGCCTCATGTAATGGACAGCATCATGACCAGCATTATTCCAACCTTTCTGGTAACCTCTGTTTATGAAAGTGTATATTTTTTCCAGGAGTGGAAGAAGAACATCCAGCAGACCGAAGCCCTGGCCAAAGAGAATATCATCTCTCAGTTTGAAGCTTTAAAAAACCAGGTCGATCCTCATTTTCTGTTCAATAGTCTCAATACGCTGGCCGCTTTGATTGATGAGGAAAACGAGCCGGCGCAGAAATATCTGGAGCAACTCTCTGATGTGTACCGCTATGTACTGGTGAGTAAAGACAAAACCACTGTTACACTGGCCGAAGAACTGGCGTTTCTGGAATCGTATATTTACCTGAATAAAACCCGTTTCCGGGATAATCTGGTGGTAGAAAATACGATTACTGAAGCGTATTACCACAAATACATGGTGGCACCGCTTACCCTGCAGATGCTGGTGGAGAATGCCATTAAACATAATATTGTTTCCAAGGAAAAGCCACTTACCATCCGGCTGTCTCCCGAAGAGAATGAATACATCAGTGTAGAAAATAATATCCAGGAAAAAACTACCCTTGAGAAATCTACCAAAGTAGGTTTACAGAATATTATTAACCGCTATAATTTCCTCACGCCTAAAAGAATTGAAATTCTGAATACAAGCGAATTATTCACCGTACGGATTCCGCTTTTGAATGGGTAAGTTTGTAATCGTGATTTTTAGGATTCAAAGCCGTACAGGATTGTATCAACTTTATCTTTCTAATCCTACAAATCTAATCATCTTAGAAATCCAGGTTCCAGACAAAATCCTAATCCAGAATGAAAGCATTAATTATAGAAGATGAATATCCGGCCGCTGAACGCTTGGAAAAACTGATTGCCAAGGCCGATACTGCTATTGAAATATGTGCCATACTAGAAAGTGTAAAAGCTGCCAGAGAATGGTTTGCCGCTAATCCTGCGCCGGATCTTATATTTTCAGATATTCAGCTTTCGGATGGATTAAGCTTTGAGATTTTTGAGAAAACCCTGGTAAACAGCCCCATCATTTTTACTACTTCCTACGATGAATATGCCATTAAGGCTTTTAAGGTAAAAAGTATAGATTACCTGCTCAAACCGGTAAAATTACAGGAATTGCAGCAGGCTATTGATAAATATAAAGACCTGAAAGGAGAGCCTACAGGCCAGGAGAGTGCCCTGAAACTGGAAGCCTTACTGGACGTATTGCCCAACTCCGGTAAAAAATACAAAACACGTTTTCTGGTAAAAAGCCGCGAACAACTCATTCCGGTATTTGCCGACCAGATCGCCTATTTTCAGGCAAGCAACGAACTGGTATTACTTGTCAAAAAAGATGGCAAAAAATACCTGGTAGATTATACATTAGAGCAACTTGAGAAAATGCTCAACCCCGAAGATTTTTTCCGCCTCAACCGCCAGTTTATGGCCCACTTGTCTGCCATCGACCAGATACATACCTACTTTAATGGCAAGCTTAAACTCGAACTCAATCCCAGAGCCACGGATGAAGTACTGGTCAGCCGGGATAAAGCGCATGTATTTAAAAGCTGGCTGGAAGGGTAAATACCAGTTATTGGTTATTCATTAAGAAGATAGAAGGCTTCTACAATGATCCTCCGTCCAATCCAGTAGCAGGTGAGAATACCGGATTGAACGGAGGATAATCTTTGCCTTAAGAAAATAAGCTTCATTACATATATTTTTTATTTAGCCAGACCCAGGTATGCTATACTACCTGCACATCTACCGTATAGTAATCAATGGTTGGTTTGCTGGCAAAATAATCTCCCATTTTTTTAAGTACATCCTGTAGAAAACCATTGGTCTCAGCGCCTTTCCGGGCAGCTTCGGATTCCCATAAAGTAACCATCAGACATTGATTAGTCGAGGAATTAGTCAGGAACCGGCTGTTTTTAAATCCTGCCTGTTGTTTGAGGGCAGGACCTACACTTTGACGAAAATAGTCGGTAGCCAGGCTTATTGTCTCTGGCTTGAGATTTACTTGAATGACACGGGCGTACATAAAGATAAGAGTTTAAATACTACTAAGTTGAGCTAGTCTATACCTGGGTATAGGTAAGCCTAAAATAGCTTTGATTGTCTCCAATAGTAGATAAAAAAATATAAAAAAGTAAGTACCTAAACACTAATTTTTTTCAAAAGCCAGGCAACCCTTCTTTTTAATGCTCCGTATGGGGGCACTGCTGCTATATTGTTTTTGTGATATTCTATCTGTTGATTTTCATAGATCAGGATTTTGCATGTAGTTCATTTCTGCATGGCTGTTGTACTGCTTACTATTCATACTTTTTATCAATTACAAACCTATTCATTATTTCTTAACCCTAACCTTATGAAAAACAAATTACTGGGAAAGCTGTCCGGGCGTACCCCTTTTCAGACTCTTCTAACCATAAGAAGCAGATTTTTATTTGTGCTGGTAGCCTTGGCTACTATTCCGGGTTGCCAGTTAATTGAAGACTTTTTTGATGATCATGAGAACATCATCAGCAAGCCCGGACTTGAACTGGTAGTGGAAGGATTAAGTCAGCCTATAGCGATGAGCGAGGCTCCGGATAGCAGCGGAAGATTATTTATAGTGGATCAAACCGGACTGATCCGCATTGTAGACGCAGATGGTAATATAGTACAGGAGCCTTTTTTAAATATACGCGATAAAATAGTAACATTAAATACTATATATGATGAGCGAGGGCTATTAGGCTTAGCTTTCCATCCGGATTATAAGACCAATGGCCGTTTTTTTGTGAATTATAGTGCCCCTTTAAGGGCAGGCGCTCCTTCTACCTGGAATCATACCAGTGTTGTGGCTGAGTATAAGGTTTCTGCAGCCAGTCCTTTGGTAGCCGATAAAAGTTCAGAAAAAATAATTCTTGCAATAGATAAACCTCAAGGCAATCACAACGGAGGTACACTTGCTTTCGGACCTACGGATCATTACCTGTACTTTTCCATAGGTGATGGAGGGGGAGGAGATGATGTAGGAGAAGGACATGTGGAAGACTGGTATGAAAAAAATGCCGGTGGAAACGGGCAGGACATTACTCAAAATTTGCTGGGAAGTATACTGCGTATTGATGTGAATGGAGGAAGTCCTTATAGTATTCCTGCTTTCAATCCTTTTGTAGGAAAACAAGGATTAGACGAGATTTACGCCTATGGGTTCCGGAATCCTTACCGTTTTTCTTTCGATATGGGAGGTGAACACCGCTTGTTTGTGGGAGATGCCGGACAGGAACTATGGGAGGAAGTAAGTATTGTAACCCGGGGAGGCAACTACGGATGGAATGTTAAAGAAGGTACCCATTGTTTTGATACCACTAATCCGGACGCCTCTGCTCAGGATTGCCCCTCTACTGACCCTGACGGAAACCCACTTATTGATCCGGTTATAGAAGTAAAAAATTCAAAACAAACCGGAGGTTCTGGTCTCGTGATTGTAGGCGGTAATGTATACCGCGGCAAAGCATTACCCCAGTATGAAGGCAAGTATATTTTTGGTATGTGGAGCCTTAGTTTCGGAGCACCAGATGGATTGGTCTTTGTGGCGACTCCCCAGGCAAGCGGATTGTGGAACTACAAGGAAATTAAATTTGCTAATACCCCTACCGGGCAATTAAAACATTATGTATTAGGATTTGGGCAGGATTCAAAAGGGGAAGTATATATCTTAACTTCTGATGCAACCGGCCCGACAGGTACTAGTGGTAAGCTGTATAAAATTATTGATGATGCGAAAAAGTAGGAAATAGGATTATAGCTGCATAAGTAGCCATGTAGTTATATAAAAGAGTGGCAAAGTGTTCGTAAACAATTTTGATACAAATACTTTGCCATTTTTGTATCCATTTAACAGGCAAATAAGAATGTCCTTATAAGGTGATTTGTCTGCAATCTCTTTATTCGACAAGTAGCTAATCAATTGGTAAGCAGGTGCATTTCAATTGGTAAGCAGGTGCATTTGTTTGAAGTCGAGTTGTATTTTGTAGGAAGAATATTTCCTGACAGTGTCATAAATCGTATCGAAAACGGCATGATTATCCGCCAGATTTGAAAAATACACGATCAGCAAATCCTCATCCGGAACCTGTACGACCACATGGCTAAATCCGCAGGTGGAGCCGCTGTGGGTGAGTTCGTAGTTTCCACCTTGTTTCTTTTTCTTAAAAAACCACCCCAGGCCATATCCTTCTCCACTTCCTTTAGGAAATAAATAGCCTATTTCTGAAAGCTTTCCCAGCAGATCAGCCAGTGTATTTGTACGGCAGGCCTGATACCATTTCAAATAGTCTGCTATGCAGGTATACACACAGCCATCTCCTTTGGTAGCACTCGTCAGGCTCTGGTCGGAAGGGATGATCTGGCCGGGTTCCGTTCTGGCATAGCCCATTCCCCGGCCTGGAACAGGATGCTTGTTTTCATAGATAAAGGTGTGATTCATTTCCAGCGGCTCAAAGATGTACTGCTTCAAAAATTGAGCATAAGGTTTTCCAGATACTTGCTTCACTACTAAGGCAAGCAGGCAAAAGCCGGTATTGGAATACCTGAATTGTGAGCCGGGTGTAAAATAGCCTTTCGGTTGCGATGCCAGCAGCAGGGGAATATCTTCATCGAGAATTTGCCTGTTCCAGGATTGGTCCATCAGGCTCTCATAATCGGGAATGCCGGAAGTATGGGTAAGCAAATGTTTCAATATGATCTTGTCGCCTATTTCCGGCTTAAGCTGAGGAAAGTACCTGGAAAGTTTGTCTTCCAGTTTTAATTTATTTTGTTTTTCCAGAATGAGTATAGCCATGGCCGTAAATTGTTTGGAAACCGAAGCCATACGGAAGGTAGTAGTTGGAGTAATCGCCTTTTTAGTGTCCAGGTTTTCCAGACCTATGCCCTGTTGGTACCGTATCTTGCCCTTTTCCCAAACCAGAACCATTCCCCCTGGTTGGTCAGGCTGGAAATTATGCTTCATCAGGGCATCCAATTCACTTTGAATTGTAGATTGACCATATGCCGAAAACAACAGGATTAAATTTGATGCCAGTAAGGGTAAAAGGATGGTTTTCATAGAAGTGTAAAGATGCACCTGAGATAAACGTATTTATCCGGAAAGTTTTATGGTAAGGTAAAGGATTGAGGGTAGGGATACAAATTTCAATATAGAGCAGCAACGGATTTTTGGCTTGACAATGTGGGAGAATACCTTTACTTTGAAAACCTTAGCTCCTTTGTTATTTTCTATCTATGAAACGAACCTTATTATTCATATGCATCTTTTTGCAAAGCCTACTTGCCTTCTCACAGACTACGCCAGTTTATGTATGGTGGAACCCTGCTCAAAGCGAATTCCCGGTTATCGAAGGCCAGGCATGGCCTAAAGAAGTACAACATACTTACCACAGATTGCCGGCTACGGCCGAAAAAACGGTCCGGAAACCAGTATGGGACTTGTCGCGGCAATCAGCCGGGCTACTCATCCGTTTCAGCGCCAGTACGGACCAAATCATCGTAAGGTATATCGTAGAGGGACAACATGCCATGCCCCATATGCCGGCTACCGGGGTAAGTGGGGTGGATTTATATGCAGTCAACAGTGATGGCGCCTATCTTTGGTGTGCGGGAAAGTATGCCTTCGGGGATACCATTCAATATCGCTTTACTAATCTTCAAGCCAATGATACCTATCACACCAAAGGACGGGAATATCGCTTATATCTTCCGCTATATAATTCGGTAAAGTGGCTTGAGATTGGCGTGCCGCAAGGGGCAAGTTTTACCCCTTTGCCTGTACGGGTAGACAAGCCTATTGTGGTCTACGGCACTTCTATTGCCCAGGGAGCCTGTGCGTCCAGGCCGGGTATGGCCTGGACTGCTATTCTGGGCCGCAAACTGGAGCGCCCCTTGATCAACCTGGGCTTTTCGGGTAATGGCCGACTGGAAAAAGAAATAATAGACTTACTTCCCTCGATTGATGCCAAACTATATGTGCTGGATTGCCTGCCCAATCTGGTAGCAACGGTAGGAATATCCCCTGACGAAATTAAACAACGTATCCTGGAATCCGTTAAAACACTGCGTCAAAAACGTCCAAATACGCCTATTCTGTTAGTGGAACATGCCGGGTATACAGAAGGGCTAATTAATCCGGAAAGACGCAATCTGTATACAACGGTGAATGCCCTGCAGCGGCAGGCTTTTGCACAATTGAAAACAGAAGCCATCGGGCAACTGTATCTGCTGCCCTTATCTGAGATTAATCTAAGCCTGGATGCCATGGTAGATGGTACCCACCCCTCGGATCTAGGCATGCAACAATATGCGGAAGGTTACGAAAAAAGCATCCGAACTATTCTCAATGAGCCGGTTGGAATTTATACCACTACACAGCCCTGCCCACAATCACGCGATTTCAAGATCTATGATTGGGAAACCCGGCACCGCGAAGAAATAGCCCTTGCGAAAACCAATCCGCCAAGAATTATATTTCTGGGAAACTCCATTACCCATTACTGGGGTGGACAACCACAGGCTCCCATCAGCCGGGGCACTGATTCATGGAATAAGGTTTTCAGCCCATTAGGTACGCAAAATTTAGGCTACGGCTGGGACCGGATTGAAAATGTATTGTGGCGGGTGTATCACGGAGAACTGGATGGGTATGAGGCAAGCCAGGTTATTATTATGATCGGCACCAATAACCTGCATCTTAATTCGGATAAGGAAATCATCGAAGGTTTGAAATGGCTGGTACAGGCTATTAAAGTACGCCAGCCCAAGGCAGCTATTTTGTTACTGGGAATACTCCCACGAAGGCAGGGAGAACAACGCATTACCGGGCTCAATGAAGGTATTGCCCAGGCTTCTGGTGAACTGAATGTAACGTATGCCGAGCCTGGCAAGGGGTTAGTCAATACGGAAGGTAAAATTGATGAATCCCTCTTTACCGATGGCCTGCATCCGAATGAGGAAGGCTACCGGAAACTGGCAGAAAGTCTTAAACCGTACTTAAAACCAGTAGAACAAAGTGGAAAACGGAAAAGATAACAAAACCTTCGCCTGGATCGGAGAAACCTTGCTTTCGTATTTGTCTTAGTTGTATCCTGCAAAAGCTGTTATTCATTCTATAAGACAGGCTACATTTCTAATCTTTTCCATATTGGAACTCATACACACATAACCCATCGCGAAGTGTTGGAAAAAAATAGCGGATAAGCCAGGAAGGAATGTTGACAGTACCCAGTTCTGCCGAACGTAATGTGGCAGAGATACGCTTCTTGGTCTGGTAACCTGATGCATGATAGATCGCTTCAGGTTTGTCGGATAACCCTTTAAAATGAGCGCCTAATGAATTGATCTGTGTAGAAAGTTCCTGGGAGTATTTCTTAAAGAAAGAAAGCGTCATCACATCGCAGATCAGCAGATGCCGGGGAAATAGTTCTTTTAATGTGTGAAGAAAAATATGTTGTTGAGTTTCCTCCAGATACATGGTTACCCCCTCTGCGATAACTACTACCTGATCACTCGTTTTAAAAGGCAAAAGCTTTTCTTTCAGCGATTCACGGGAAAATTCAACCGGAATTCTGGTAAGCTCATTTTTTGTCTGGGAAGATGGAAGGAGTTCGTTCTTATTTGTAATCACTGCTGGTTCATCTACTTCTATCCATTTCCCGGCCGTATGCCTGAAGGGACGGGTATCGAAGCCGCAGCCAATGTTAAAGATATGCAGGGAGGGATTGTGAATAAGTTGCTGGTCCACCAGTTCGCTCATGATCCGATGCCGTACCACAATAGATGCGTTTGGTTTTTCAAAAGTTTTGAAACGTTCGGCAACCTCCTGGGCATCTTCGTTCATAAAAATATGAGCAAAGGTATCGTTGCACACAGGATTTGTTTTTTTTGAATCCCAGAAACGGCAGGCTAAGGTGTAATAAGCGGTTTTTGAAACAGGATTGTTCATACCTGAAGGGTTGAATGGGGATATGAATGTATTGATTCAACCTGGAAAAATCAAGGTAATACTGTGACCTGCCTGAGAAAATATACACGTATGGTATTTATACTATAGCGTGACTAGTAATTGCCTGGCAAATCTGATACAGTTCCCATCTTTCCAGCGCGGTAATGAATTATTATTCTTCTCCTTTTTGAGTATCTGAGCAAAAAATATAATAATTTATACCTGATTACACATAGTATTTCGTGTCTGCTACTCTTCAAAAGACTAAAAGCGGTATATGTTGTAATCATTATTTAAACAGTTGGTATTCATCGTTTGTACCATGAAAAGTGATAGTAAATTAATTGATTTGATAAGGATTACCTATTAAAAAATAAAAACCACCATGATCACCAAGAGAGATATAGGCATAGCCTGCATGACCGGCTGTATTACCCTGTTACTGGCCGGATTTACTCAATCACAAAATCCGGTACCTATATTACAATCCTCTATTTTTAACTGGTCTGAAATTGAAGCAAAACCCACAAATGTAGGGGAAGTACGTAGCTTTTTCCGGTCTGCCACGGCAACCCTGGATGAATTAGAATGCCATGTGACCACCCTGAATCCGGGAGAAACCTCCCATCCTCCTCATAAGCATCCGGAAGAAGAAATTCTGATCGTAAAAGAAGGAACTGTGGAATCTCTGGTGAATGGGCAGCTCAAACGGGTCGGACCGGGTTCAGTGATCTTTCAGGCTTCCAACCAGATGCACAGCATTCGCAATGTGGGAGAAACCAAAGCTACTTACCATGTATTCAGCTGGCATTCTCCGGGCACCTTACCAGACAAAGCAAAAAAATAATCTGGCCACCCCGGTATTATCGTAAGCCGCATTGCATTACTTTGCAATAAGCCATCTATTAAACTTATTTTATTTACGCATGATGAAGAATGTAATCCTTACCCTAATTTTCCTGGGCATAGCTATTTTCCCAGGTATTGCCCAAAAGAGTAAAAAAGGCTTTCCGGCTGAAATAGGCATGGTATCCTATACCTACCGGCACAGTTTTCAGAAGGATGTAGCCAAAACACTCGACACCATTAAAACTTTAGGTATTACCGACATGGAATTTTCAAATCTGTTTGGAAAAACAGCCCAGGAACTCCGGAAATTATTAGACGAGCGGAATATGAAATGTTCTTCTTTTGGGGTTGGCTACGATGACCTGGTAAATAAAACCGGGGAAGTAGCTAGTAATGCCAAAACCTTAGGGGCCAGTTACGTACGGGTCGCCTGGATTCCGCATAAGGCTCCCTTTACCCTGGAAGTAGCCAAAAAAGCAGTAGAAGATTTTAACCGGGCAGGTAAAATATTAAAAGAAGAACATGGTTTGACCTTTTGTTACCACAACCATGGCTATGAGTTTCAACCCTATGAAAAAGGGACTTTCTTCGATTATATGGTGGCACAAACAGATCCAAAGTATGTAAACTTTGAAATGGACATTCTGTGGGTATTCCACCCTGGCCAGGACCCGGCTAAATTGCTCAATAAATATGGCAAACGTTTTAAGCTCATGCATATGAAAGACCTGCGGAAGGGCGTAACCGGGGATTTTTCCGGGCAGACCCCTGTGGAAAATGATGTAGCCTTAGGAACCGGGCAATTAGATTTACCAGCCATACTCAAAGCAGCTTTGAAAGCAGGTGTGGAACATTATTACATTGAAGACGAAAGTCCGAGTGTTTCCAGCCAGGTACCTCAGAGTATTACATATTTAAAGAACCTGTCCTTATAAATCCAGCCGGCCTGGTATCGCTATGTCAACACCGGAAAAGCGGAGGAAATTTCTAAAAACACTGGCAGCCATTCCGGCATTCACTGCTGGCGCCTTATCTGGCAGGCCGGCAGATATTTCAGGCCAGGTGTTAAAATCCGGTGGTCATTCACTCAAGATCAGCCTGAATGCCTATTCCTTTAATGAGCCGCTGAGCAAAGGCACGATGAACCTGGATGATTTACTGGAATTTTGCAGCGATCAAAGGTTTGATGCCGTAGACCTGACCGGGTATTACTTTCCTGGGTATCCGGCTGTGCCCACGGACGAATACCTGTATCATATCAAACGCAAAGCTTTTCGCCTGGGACTCGATATCAGTGGTACTGGTGTTCGGAATGATTTTGCAGAACCGGATGAAAGCAAACGAAAAAAGGACGTAGATCTAGTAAAAGACTGGATAGGCTGTGCTGCTAAAATGGGTGCTCCGGTGATCCGGATATTTGCCGGTAAACAAATTCCGGAAGGTTATTCCTGGGAACAGGTATTTGGCTGGATGATGAAAGATATTGGGGAATGTATTGAGCATGGAAAAAAGCATGGGGTAATTGTAGCGATACAAAACCACGATGATTTTGTTAAAACTGCCGGTCAGGTAAAGAAAATGATTGACGCTGCTCAATCCGAATGGTTCGGATTAGTACTGGATATTGGCAGTTACCGCACCAATGACCCTTATACAGAGATAGAAAGTACAGCTTCCTATGCCGTAAACTGGCAGATCAAGGAAAAGATTTTTGTAAACGGCCGGGAAGAAAAACCGGATCTGGCGAGAATTATCAGTATTGTTAAAAAGTCCGGATACCGGGGCTATCTTCCCATTGAAACCCTTGGGCCGGGAGATCCAAAACGAAAAGTGCCTGAGTTTTTAGCGCAGGTACGGAAGGCAATGGGCTAGATTTATATTTATTGCATTGTTTGAGTCAGAGATTTAATCCCGGTAATAATTTTCGGACTAAGGAATTCCAGTATAATCCTGATTTTTAGTTTACTAACATTTTGTATCTTTTTCCTATACTATTCAAAGCATGAAAAGAATTAGCTTTTATTTACTTGTTTTGTTAAGCATCTGGAGCTGGCAGGCATCAGCACAAAAATCTGAAAAATGGGTCACCTTATTTGATGGCAAATCAACCGATCAGTTAAGGGGGTATAAGTTGAAGGGGTTTCCGGATCAGGCCTGGAAGGTGGAAGAGGGTGCTCTTGTTACGCAAACAGGTGTTCCCAATATAGATCTGGTCACCAAAGATACCTACAAAGATTTTGAACTCATGTTTGACTGGAAAGTATCAAAAGCCGGGAATGGCGGGGTGTTTTTTCATATGCAGGAAGTAGCGGATATGCAGTCGGGTAACGGAAATAGTGCCAACTGGCTCGATAATTTTGAAATGCAAATCCTGGACGATATCGATTTTAACGATAAAGAGCCCAAACGTTCGGCTGGCTCCTTGTATGACCTGATCACCCCGCAGAACAAAAAACTAAAACCGGTAGGTGAGTATAACCAGGCCAGGTTAGTGGTAAATAAAGGCCATGTGGAGCACTGGCTCAATGGCGTAAAAGTAGTTGAGTACCAGATAGGATCTGATGCCCTCAACCAGTTAATCAGCAACAGCAAGTTCAAGGAGAACCCTGAGTTTGCTAGATCAACCGAAGGGCATATTATGTTTCAGCATCATGGCCAGAAAATATGGTTACGCAATATCAAGGTCAGGAAATTATAAGCCGGTAATCAGCTATCGTATGAGAAAAATTCTATTGATTGTGTTGCTTTGCTGGCATGAGACTGCTTTTTCGCAAACGGAAGCGGTAGGTATATTTACGCACCATGCCAATATAGGAAAACCCAAAATGGCAGGTTCCTCCCGCTACGAACCGGCTACGCAAACCTATTACATAAAAGGCGGAGGCGACAATATCTGGTTTAACCGGGATGAATTTCAATACTTGTACAACCAGATGAAAGGCGACTTTATTCTGACTGCGAGCTTTGAGTTTATTGGCCAGAAAGGTAATGCACACCGGAAAATTGGCTGGATGATCCGCGAATCTGCTGATGAAGCCGCTGCCAGTATGAATGCAGTGGTACATGGAGATGGGTTAACCGTGATGCAATGGCGTCCACTCAGGGGAGCGTATATGCGCGATCCGGAAGATGAAATATTCTATGCCAAACAAACTGTTTTTCAGACCGTGCAAGTAGAACGCATTGGAAAGAAAATAACCATGCGGGTAGCCAACTGGGGTGAGCCTTTGCAGGAAATAGGTTCCAGAGATATGCCGGATATGCCAGATGCGGTATTAGCCGGTCTGTTCATTTGTTCACATGATTCCAATGTAGTGGAGGAAGCCAAAATATGGAATGTACGCATCGATAAACCAGTTCCCAGTACCTATCATCCTAATCCCCAGATCCGGAAAAACCTGCCAGCCAGGCAACCGGTTTTAGGTTGCCGCCTGGAAACCATTACTGTTCTGGATGGAAAACGGAATGTAATTCATGAATCCAAAACCCGGTTTGAAGCCCCTAACTGGATGCCGGATGGTAAAAAACTATTGTTTAATGAAGGCGGAGCTTTATATACCATTCCGGTAGAGGGCGGAACCCCGGAAAAGCTCAATACCGGTGATGTAACCCGCAATAATAATGATCATGGTATATCCTTTAACAACAAACTCCTGGCGATCAGCAGCTCCCGCGAAGGAACCAGTTCGCAGGTATATGTAGTTCCGCTGCAAGGAGGTCAGCCTAAGCTGGTTACCCAGGAACATCCTTCCTACTGGCATGGGTGGGCGCCTAACAATAAAGAAGTAACGGTAGTAGGGCTGCGTAAGGGCAGCAAGATTTATAACCTGTATAAAGTAGATATTAATACAGGCAAAGAAACGGCGCTTACTTCAAATACTTCCGGGCATGTAGATGGACCTGAATATTCTCCGGATGGAAAATATATTTATTACAATGCCAATCCTACGGGTACTATGCAACTCTGGCGGATGAAACCTGATGGCACGGGCAAAGAGCAGCTTACGTTTGATGAATACCACAACTGGTTTCCGCATATCTCACCCGATGGAAAATGGATTGCCTATATTTCGTTTCCAACCGATATTGATCCCAATTCGCATCCTTCCTACCAAAGGGTAACGCTGCGCTTAATGCCAGCCGGTGGAGGCGCTCCCAGAGTAATTGCCTATTTGTATGGAGGACAAGGAACCATCAATGTTAATTCATGGTCGCCCGATAGTAAGTCAATAGCCTTTGTGAGCAATTCAGAGGCTGAGGAGAAGTAGTACTGTATCGTTGATGGTTGTTAAATCACCAAACATAATTAGGGATAATAGTAGAATAACTTTTATTTTTCGATTACTTCAATAATTTCAATGCTACCTAGAAATTGATTCAGGTGCCCTTTATCATTCTTATCTATTACTCCTCTAATGATTACTTCTTTGTTTTTTAAACTTTGATAATCAAAATTCTTATCTGTCGAATTAAGCCATAAAGCTTTCTCTGGCTCATCTATGTCATCTAAATACAAAGCTACATTTTCAAATTCAACTATTACTTTTCCTGAAATTGCTAACGTATCCAAATGGTATCTATCAATATTTCGTATTAATTCTTTTGTGTCTATTTCTAAATCGCTTTTTTGAGAGCATGATATTGAGAGAATTAATATGGAGATAATAAATCTAGATTTCATTGAATTTATTATAATTTGACACAACACTAACAACACTGTGTATTGCTTGAAGATGGTAGACGTTTACCTGTCGCTATGCCCGAGGCTTCGTTGCGGATCAATCTTATCACGAATTAATTGCTTCACTTCTTTTGCTTCCGGAAAACGTCCCATTTCTTTGCGGGAGAATAATAACTGATCATCAAGCCGGACTTCAAAGATACCACCTGTACCAGGAATAAGCGCTACTTCAGCTAAATCATCGACAAAAGTAGTCAGTAATTCCTGTGCCATCCAGGCAGCTCGCAGCAACCACCGGCATTGCGTACAATATTCAATCTCAACTCTGGGACTTCGGGACATACCTGGTAAAATAGTAGAATGAGACAGCTATTTTTCTGAAAACAGCTTACTCACAAATTAACACAATCGAAACCACTAAAAGCTATAGGGTTCAAAAGAAAAATTACTTACAACTTTCAATAAGCTAGTTGTTCATTTGTGTCGGCCGGGTTATGAACAAGGTATCTGAATACTGGCTATTTGTATTTCTTTAGTATCTAAGTTTTGAATCAGAAAATAATCCACTTTAATCTATTTCTAACCGAATAAGCTTTTCTTCCGTTATAACCCTTATAAACTATCACCTATTATACACCTATGCCAATTGCAACCAAAAAGCCGGCTGCTAAAGCCAAAGCGCAGGTGGCACCTGCTGCCGGTACTAACTCCGACAAAGATAACGGCACCGCCAAAGCACAACCTTTACTCAATCAACAAGGGCAGATTTTACAATCATTCGGTACAGTATTGCCGAACTTGCCTTTAGCCCTGGATGCGAAGACCAGGAAAAGCAGTGTAGATCAGCTCAACCAGATTCTGGCAGATACCATGAGTCTGCGGGATTTGTACAAAAAACATCATTGGCAAACAGTTGGGCCTACATTTTACCAGCTACACCTGCTCTTTGATAAACATTACCAGGAACAAAGTGAACTAATTGACGAGATTGCCGAACGTATCCAGGTGCTGGGTGGACTGAGCATCGCTATGGCTCCGGATGTAGCCGAGTTGACAGCTATACCACGCCCGCCCCGCGACCGTGAAGAAGTACCTGTACAACTTTCCCGACTGCTGGAAGCCCATCAGATTATATTGAAAGAAGTGCGGGAAAGCGCTGAAAAAGCTGCCGATGCCGGTGATGATGGCACCAATGATTTACTGGTAAGCCAGGTACTACGCACGAATGAGCTGCAGGCATGGTTTCTTTACGAACATGTAGTAGATACACCGCTCACCCGGGCTGAATAAGCCAATCCAGATGAGTAAGTATCCCGCATAACTGTTCATTTTAGTGAAATTCAGTTGGAATGATATGCTCAAAATCTGGAGAAACTAAAGTACGCATGATTTTCTTTTGCCTCTTTAAAGAAAATCATGCGTACTTTAGTTTTTAATTTTTCATTTCCATCAAAAAACAATAATCCAGCCTACATTATTTGCTTCGGAGCATAATCGTATGTAACCCGTTTTTACCGGATTGTGGCCTGCCTTTTATACCCCGGTCTGTATAAGTGGCCGTAAGAATATATACCCCTTCTTTCTCAGTTGCTGGTCTGGCTCTGATTTGAAAGCTGCCTTTGGTGCCTGAGAAATAATTCCGGTTAGGATCTTGAGCATTTTCCAGAACCCATTGTATAATTTGCTCAGCTTGTGCCTGCGTTAAATCGGGATGGGATGCCATCGCCGAAATACCCCAAACGCCAGAACTTCCGTCTATCACCCTGTCTGCAAGCGTTTTAATGGTGGCTGGTGTCTTTGGATATTTCCTGGCTATATCCTGGAAAGAGGGTCCCTGGACACTTGTTTTTATGGCATGGCAATTCAGGCAATCGGCTTTCATGAAAAGCTGTAAACCCGGAGACTCAAAATGGCTTTGCGCTGTTTTTCCGACATAGTTTTTGGCGCTGGAAGTATCCGCTACATACATTACTTCCAGAAATACTTCATTCGAAGTAATTTCCAGTTGCTCAGATTCCCCATCTTCCACATCAGATACTTTAATGGTATATTCCATGCTTGAATTCCAGTTGAAGAAGCTGTTTGCAGCAGGCGTAATGATTTTTACAACAGGAGGATGATTTTCTGAATTTGTTTTATCTGCTTTGAAAAGTGTTTTATAAGGTAGGAAATAGATTGCAGATACAGGTACATATCCTATGCACAAAGTAATAATACCTGTTACAAGTACATGCTTATAGCTACTCATATAACTTAATTTACATAGAGGCTTACTTACAAAGACCTGACTGCCTCCGTTGAATTTACAAAATCAAGGTTTTCGGTAATGCGTTTGCCATTTTCCTTAAAAGCATTCATATACAAAGTGATCCGCTTTTTTGCTTCTGCCAGATCCATATTGTTCAGGTTGATATTGAGCAGGTCAATATACCAGGGTGGTTTTACACCGCTGTGAATGTATACATGGGCTATTTCCCGGGCGATAGGCAGGGTGGAGGTTTTGGATGCAGTATATACATCCTTATTATCGGCCTGCAATAATTTTTCATACTCCTCTTTCATCAATTGCTCATACAAGTCCATAGAAAATACATCGCCAGATTTTGTGCTGGTTTGCGGATCATCCTCGGTAAGAATAGCTCCTTTGTGAATCCATTCCCACAAAATACTCAGGCGGATTTCTCCGGTAGCCATGTCTTCCATCAGATACAAAATATCATCATTGCCAAAGAAATCTGCCGGTTTTAGCGCAGCTGCCTGCATGCCTTGTCCGAAGGCATTTCCGTACTGTAAAGCCACACTTAGTAAATTCCTGGCACCCCGGATGGTAGTAGGTGCAGGTTCGATCAGGATCAACCCATCAGCATCCTGCTGCGAGTAGGAGAGAGGCGGAAATTTTCTTCCCAGTTGATTGGCTTCTCCTGCTTTTTCCCACACCGGCCGTACGATGTGTACCATTTTCCAGTGGGCCACCCATTTTCCGCTGGCTCCTTCCCTTTGTTCCCTGGCAGCGCCGGCCAACGCTTTTTCCATACTTGCCGAAACGCCAGCTTCTGAGCCTACCGGAATATTGGGCTCCATGCCCCCTTGCCACAAGGCAAAATTTCCATGTTTGTCTGGCGTATTTACGGCTCTGCGTACACGGTCTTCATAATTGCGCATGTAGCCATAGGTCATGGTAATGGATTCGATATTGGGATTGATAAAGCTTGTATCCCAGGCCATGGCATCGGATACGCTGTTAATATAATCCCAGCGGCCGGTGTTAAATCCTACAAAATGTTTGCCCAGAGCCGCCCGGATCTCCATTAACTGATAGGTAGCTTCCAGTTGTTCGACCAGTACATATACTTTAATACTTCCTTCGCTTATTTCCAGGTGATTTTCCAGCTCAGTCAGTATTTCATTCCAGAGTGCGGCTTCTTCCGCTGTCTGAATTTTGGGGAGATAGAGCACAATAGAAGAACCTGCTTTTTGCAGCGCCTGATAGTTATTGACTACATACAAGGTGAGATCTACCAGAGAAGCAGCCATTGCTACACCACTGGCATCCCGGATATGGCGGTCATCGAGGTGAAGACCCCGTGCACGGAATATCTTGGTGGTAAATTCCAGTTGCTCTTTCCAGTTGCTGATGATGCCACGGCCAAGAAAATCCATCGCCCAGCGGTTCATTTGGGCGGCAATCAGTTCGGCTACTTTTAAAAATACAGGGTCTTTGTGAATAGCCAGTTTCAGGTTACGCTGGTTGTCTAAGGACATAGTGCTGATCTGGCCCAGCGCATCCTCTCCATCAAACATCCACCCATCGGCTCCTGAAAGTAAAGCATAGGCTACATTACGTATGCTGCTCTCAACAGGCGTATTGGGTTTGGCAGCCGGGCCAGTGCCTTGTATCCATTGCCTTTGTAAATCGTGGGGAATAATGGCTCCTTCAAATTTGCCTTCGCGGGCTTCCTGAACTTTTATGGTCGTGCGGGGAATATAAGTTTCCGGGTCTAAAAAGCCGATGCGTTTTTTCAGTAACTGACGTTCTGCCCTGCGTTCCATTCGGATACCCATTACATCTTTAATATCTTTATTAAAGTGAGCAAGGGCAGAGAGAGCGGTAAGCACTTCAGGGGTGTATACATCGCTATACTGTTCTTTCAGGTTGTCTCGGATGATAATGGTATGTTGAGTCATAGGTTGAGGTAGATTAGTCAATGGTCATTAGTAATTCGTAATTATATTATTCTACTTTCGAATACACTGTTTGTACTTCTTCTTTACTTCTGTTCCTGTTCAGCACATACACAACTAAGGCAATAGTTACGATCACCAGTGCCAGAATCAGCAAGTACATAAATCCTTTAGATATATCAGAAGCGGCTGCTGTTGCTGCTAACATCATTTCGTAAGTGGGTATGATCCAGGTAATCACATAGGCCTGCAGAATGGTGAGGATACAGATCACGAAGAGCATGATAAAACTGTGCTTGACCGTGAACCGCAACAGATCAGATTCTTTTCCCACCAATCCCACCGCCGCTGAACCAATGGCAATCGATTGAGGAGAAATCATTTTCCCCGTAACCCCCCCGGAAGCATTCGCACTCACCGTTACTACCGGATCAATTCCAAGCGTTTCGGCTGACGTATACTGAAGTTTGCAGAACAACGCATTTGCAGAGGTATCTGAACCGGTAAGAAACACCCCGAGCCAGCCCAGCATAGGCGAAAAGAAGGGGAACAGTACACCTGTACTGGCCAGTGCCATCGCCATGGTATTAGACATTCCCGAATTATTGGCAATAAAAGCGAATCCCACTACTGAGGCAATGGTAATGATCGGAAATTTCAATTGATTTAGTGTAGCGAGATATACTTTAGCACCACTTTTAAAACTCAATCCAATAAAGGGTAAGGAAATAATGGCGGCTATCAATAAGGCAGTTCCGGGCGTAGAAAGGTAATTAAATTCAAAAGGCTTGATCACCAAGGGACTGCCATCTGCTTTTAAAATAGCATCCTGTAAGCCAGGAATGGCAAATTTAATGATACCCATAGAATTAAGAGCCGCTTTGACTGGTGCAAGACCCCAGGCAATTACCATCACTGTCATAATGATAAAAGGAGACCAGGCCCTTACTACCTGACCAGTTGTATATTTAAGTTCTGTATCAATGGTTTGCTGGGGCTCTTCGCTAAACCGCCATAAGGTTTTAGGCTTCCAGTATTTCAACAGCACCATCAAACTGATGATAGAAGCCAGACCGGCGATCACATCCGGAAGCATAGGTCCTAAATAGTTGGAAGAAAACCACTGGAAAAAAGCGAAAGACACCCCGGAAACAATAATGGCTGGTAATACTTCGATAGATTTTTTATAACCCGCCATGAGAATAACCAGGTAGAAAGGAATAATAACAGATAAAATAGGAAGTGTTCTGCCCACCATTTGGGAAATAGCCATTTCCGGAATATCAGATACCTGGGAGGCCATAATGATAGGCGTTCCTACCGCACCAAACGCCACCGGAGCCGTATTGGCAATCAGGCAGATGCCAGCCGCATACAAAGGATTAAAACCAAGACCCACCAGCATAGCAGCACTGATGGCAATAGGTGCCCCAAAACCGGTAGCCCCTTCCAGAAATGCACCAAAGGAAAAAGCGATCAGCAAGCCTTGTAATCTCCGGTCGGGGGTGATAGAAGCCATAAAGTTTTTAATCACCTCAAACTGCCCGCTTTGCACCGTAATGTTATATAAAAATACCGCTCCGATAATGATCCAGCAGATAGGAAATAAGCCGTACAGTGCCCCATGTAGGGTGGATAACAAAGCAAGATTTACCGGCATTCCATACAAGATTACTGCAAATAAGATGGCAATGAATACGGTAAGTAAACTGGCTTTGTATCCTTTCATTTTCTGGATGGCCAGTGCCCAGAAAATAAAGAATATGGGTATAGCGGCTACGAATGCGGAAAGAGCAATCTGGTTGAGCGGGTCGGTGAGTTGGGTCCAGTTCATGGGAATAGGTTCAGTGGGTACTTCCTTTCTAAGTTAAAGGTTAATTTCAATTACAAATCATGGCTGGAACATAATTTTAAAATTACTCCGCTTCTGGTTTGGGCAAAGCCAATTCTATGATATTTGTTATTTCCCTTTCTCCAGAAATTCCTGAATATTTTCTACCACTTTCTCCATCAGTAAAGTACGGGCTTCGATACTTGCCCAGGTCACATGAGGCGTGAGGGCTAATTTTTCTTTTTGCTTTACCTGCAAAAGCGGATTATTGACAGGAACAGGTTCTTTTTCATACACATCAATGCCAGCTCCGGCTATCAGATTTTCATCCAATGCTTTGGCTAAATCGGCTTCATTGACAATACCTCCTCTGCCTGCATTGAGCAGAATAGCCGACTTTTTCATCATCCGCAGACGGTCATCATTAATCAGGTTGGCTGTGTATTCATTCAATGGGGCATGAATAGAGATTATGTCGCAGGTTTTTAAAAACTCCTCCAGTTCCAGCCGGAGATAAGGCTGGTTAGTATTTTTTCCGGAGGCTGAATAATAGACTACTTCTGCCCCAAACGCTTCTGCAATTTTTGCTACCTGCCGGCCAATATTGCCTAGACCCAGAATACCAAAACGTTTGCCGTTGATCTCACAGAAATACCTGCCAAAATGAGTAAAAATATCGGTTTTAGAATATTCGCCTCCTTTTACATACTGGTCGAAATAAGAAACCTGATTCAGCAAGTGCAGTAACAACGCAAAGGTGCCTTGTGCCACACTATGGGTAGAATAATCCATTACATTTTTTACCGGAATTCCCCGTTTCTGAGCAGCCGCTTTATCTACATTATTGGTGCCGGTAGCCGCTACACAAATCAATTTCAGGCTGGGCACTTTTTCGATAATGGATGCATTCACTACTACTTTATTGGTAATAATAATATCGGCCTCTTTTACCCTTTCCTGGGTTTGCTCTGGACGGGTGGTTTCATAATAGCTTACTTCTCCAAATCGCTCGATTGCTTTCAGGTTTGGAATATTTCCCATTGTTTTGGTATCCAGGAAAACTAATTTCATTGTAAAAACAGGGTTGGTTTTGTGAGATGAAAAACAGCCGGTCTTATCAAAAATGAGAATCTACAGACCTGTTAAGTCAATTATTGGCTGCCAGGAGAATTTGTTAATTACACTTCTATAGTGCAGAGAAAGCACTAATTCTTGCCCATTTACTTTTCTGTAAGGGGTAAATCTGTTTTTACCTTAATTACAATTTTCTTCACAGGCGTATCTTCTTCCTCCACTTTTACACTGGGGCGGTGTGCGTATTTGGGCGGAAAAATAAAAAAAGTTCCAGGATCGGTTACATGAAACTTGCCCTCACCAGAATAAAACATAATATCTTTGGCCGGGTCGTAGGCTTCGGTAAGCTTGACTTTGGCCACCTGGATTACGCCGATCTGTTCTTTGCCTTTTATCACATAATGAATATCGCTGTAATTCCGGTGCGATTCCCACTTGGCATTTTCCATGGTTTTTGCAGGGGCTTCAGTTACAATTACAAACACATTATCACCATCGATCTGGTGCCTGCCTGCGGTGAGGCTGCTAAAATCTGTTTCTTTCAGGTAGGCAAAAGCCTTATCCCATCCGGCTTTATTAGACTGGTATTGCCTGGCAAATTCGTAGGGGTCCGTGGAAGCATGAGGCTTTAATTTTAATCCATTTAACCATTCCTGGCCCTTATACCATTCGGTAGCTTGTTTTTTTGTCCACATTTTTTCTGACTGTGCCTGGGTGTGTAGGTGGAATAACAAGGATAATACAAATAATAGACAATATAATTTTTTCATAAAATTAAAAAAAATAGAAGAAGCGGTTTGTTCAAAATAAGTAGCCGTAAGCATGAAGTATGATGCGTTTCTAATCATGCCTTTTCCAGCTGAAAAAACAAGGGATATAAGTAGGTAGATAGCTTATATCCCTTGTTCAGGAATCTCATTTCTAAATACTAAATTCTGAAGAGAAACGAAAGCTAATATCAGTTTAATTAACAGCTACCTTTTTTGTAGCCCGGCCAATACCAAACTGATCACCTGCTTTTACTACCTTATTGCCGGTGATATGTACTTCTACCATTTTTTCACTCGATACATTGTTGTAAAATTCATCCTGTAAAACGGTGAGAACTTTACGGGTTTTTACATCAATCACTTCGCCGCTGGAAGGATAGGCATATTTTCCATCCATACTAAAAGTGATCCATCCCGGCATATCCTGTAAAGGAATAGTGGTTAATTGCTGGTAAGGTTTAACCGCACTGAATACATGCATCCGCATATTATGCCCGTCGGCTACCCATACTTCCTTTTCATCAGGCGTGAGGCCAATTCCGTGGCTTGGATTGCCGTGCCGCCGTACCGGACCCATATTCCAGCCTTCTACTTTGATGCGTTCCAGCATTTTGCCGGTTTTTAAATCGCCAATCTCAAAACCCAGCAGGCTATCTACGGTAACAAAAGCCAGCGTTTCATTGCTGTTAATAGTAAACGGACGGATGCCATTTCCGAAAGGACCTACTTTTCTAACAATCGTATGGGTTTTAGGATCGGCAACATGGAGCAGGGGAGAGGCAATATCGGCTAAGTACACATTATTTCCGGAGGGGCCGTAAACGGTATTATGCGCCCTTCTGACCACCTCGATTTTTTTAATAATATCGCCTGTTTCACAATCTACCACATTCCAGAAGTTCTTCTCTAAAGAAGGCAGATACATGATTTTGCCATCCGGCGAAATAGACATCCGGTCAGCGCCGCCAACATACGTTTTCTCCCATAATACTTTTTCTGTCGTCAGGTCAATACGCTGTACAGTTTCGAGGGTGCTCACATAAATGCTGTTGAGTTGTACACTTACGGCAATACCTTTCACATTGGAAGGCACCTGATCGCCTTTTACCGACACATATCCGCCAGCCGCACGGGCCTGCATCTTTTTGAGGGTACTATCGGAAAGAAATCCCTGCATTTTGATACGTTTGATAAACTTATGATTATTATCCATATCAAACACCAGTATTCCATGGCCACCATATCCCAGGTAATTCCGGATGCCTGGCACTGCTACATACATATACCGTCCTGGCGGAGGTGCTTTTACTTCTGACGCAGACGTAGTTTCTAAGGAAGGTATCCAGGCCACAGTAAGGATGATCACCAACCCACATAGCAGCAAAATAGAAAATTTAAAAGGTGCACGCATAACTCAAATGTTTAGGTAGTACATAATTATATAAAATATTAGCAGACCAGCAAAGGAAATGTTAATCATATCCAGGATTCTGAGGAAAAATACTGGGGTCGTTGATCAATTGTATCTGGCTGAGCGGAATCGGGAAGATAGTCATATAAGGTTTCATGCCATGCGAAGCCATCACTTCCAATGCCTTGCCGGTTCTCACCAGGTCAAACCAGCGGTGGCCTTCGAAAGATAATTCTAATCTGCGTTCCAGGTAAATGTTTTCACGGGCCTGATCCTGAGTAAGATTGGCGTAGGGCTGCAATCCAGCTCTCTGGTGGACCAGGTTTAAATAGGTAAGTGCTTCACTGGTTTTGCCATTTTCATTCAGTGCTTCGGCATACATCAATAAAACATCGGCATAGCGGATCACTTTCCAGTTGGCCCGGCTGTCGCAATTGGCCAGTAGCCGTACCATATATTTTCTGGTGAAGGTCTGCACATCGTTGGAAGTAGGGAGCAGGCGTATAAAAACCCCATCTTTATTTACATGTCCGTTGGCAGCGGTTACATCCTTACGCAAGTCTCCGGCAGGAAACAAATTAAATAAGGACTGAGGCGGATTATTTGCGCCGTTCTGGCCACCGGTAACTCCATAAAAAGTAGCCAGGGCAGGGTCTTTGGGCGTAAAATTGGTAGTAAAACAATTTCCTTCCCCAATTCCCTGTTCATATTCGATGTCAAAAATATATTCGCTGTGGTGTTCATCTTTTGTAAAGTCAAACAGGTCATTATAATTGGGTAAGAGGGCATACCCCAGCGTAGTTACCTCCTGTAGTTTGGCTTCGGCTTTTGCAAAATCTTTAAGGGTAAGATATACTTTCCCGAGTAAAGCCTTGGCTGCTCCCTGGGTAGCCCTTCCCACATCTGCCCCGGAATATTTTACGGACAGTTTGGTTTCCGCATCCATCAGATCGGGAATAATTATTTCATTGTATATTCTCTCTACCGGAGTCCGTCCATATGTATAAGCTTCTTCAATAGTTAAAGGAGTGGTTACCATAGGAACATCTCCATAAATTCTTACCATGTCGAAATAAGCCAGTGCCCGCAGGAATTTAGCTTCTCCGGTATGCCGGTCTTTGCTTTTTACCACAGCCGGATCAGCCGTTTCAATTTTGGTGATCACGGTATTGGCCCGGTTGATGATATTGTAGTAATTCCGCCAGGTACTTCTGATCACCCCATCATCATTATTAATGGTAAAAAGGTCCATGGCGGCCGGTGTTCCTTTCACCAGTTCATCCCAGGAATCATCGCCCCGCATATCTCCAAACAGCCACATGTTTTCATATTGTGTCTGATAAACGCCATAAATACCTGTCATGGCATCTTTGAAATCGCCATCTGTTTTGTAGAGAACATCGGTGCTGGTGGTGGATATAGGACTTAGTTCTATAAAGTCCTTTTGGCATGCCATCATTAACACACAGGTTAACAGGGCTATACTTGTTATCTTTTTCATGTGAATACAATTTATTTTTTAATCAGATGGAGGTGCTTTTACTCTGGTAATGTGAATAGTTGATACCACTTCCTGTCTGTGATTAGTTTCAGAAACCTATATTTAAGCCAAGAATAATACTCTTTGCCAGCGGATAGTCGTAATTCTCATTTCCCGGATTCAGGGCGCTGCTGTTCCGGCTAATATCCGGATTAAAGCCCACATGCTTGGTGATCAAAAATGGATTCGTTGCATTGAGATAAATCCTGGTAGAATTGAGCTTGATCTTCTGAATGAGCGGTGCAGGGAATACATAGCTGAGCGTGATATTATTAATCCGGAGATAAGTTCCGGTATCCATCCAGCGCTGGCTATACGTCCCTCTGAAATTACCGGTAGGCGTATCATTTGGCCGTGGGGTATTTCCATCTCCGGGTTCTTCTTCCGATTTCCAGTAATTATTCAGAATCGTGAGTTGCCGGAAACGGGCTCTGTTGTTAGCCACCTGATCTCTGGACAAAGCCAGTATTTCGTTTCCATAAGAACCCTGCAAACCCACGGTTAAAGAGATGTTTTTGTAGGAGAAATTATTGGTCATGCCATAATAAAAATCCGGATAGGGCGAACCCATAATGGTTTTATCGAAGCTGTTGATTATCCCGTCAGGCGCACCATCTGGGCCGCTTACATCTATAAACCGGACATCTCCCACCCTGGAACGGTCACGTGCGCCAGGATTAAAGATAGGTCCCTGGTCTAGTTCGGCCTGATTCATAAATATTCCATCGCTTAACCATCCGAAAAACATCCCGATGGGCTGGCCGATCATGGTAATATTGCCTCCCGAAATAATAGGATCGCCTTCAGGGCCTAATTTCACCACTTTATTCCGGTAGGTAGAAATATTAAAGTCGGTGTTCCATTCAAATTTATCCCGTAAGTTCACGGTATTTACTACAAACTCCCATCCGCTGTTTTTAACCTCACCAATGTTTTTCAGCGCAGTGCTAAAGCCGGTAATATCGGGAACGTTTACATTCAGCAACAGGTCATAATTCCGGGACTGAAAATGATCCACCGTCACAGAAAGCCGGTTGTTAAAGAAACTGGCATCAATCCCGGCGTTCACTGATTTTTGTGTTTCCCAGGTCAGATTCGGATTGGCTAACCTTCCGGGGGCATATCCGCCAACAGCAGCACCCCCAGAATATATTTTTCATAGTTAACCGTTGCATAATGGTCATAATTGCCAATATTGTTGTTACCAGTTTCGCCGTAGCTGGTTCTCAGTTTCAGTTCGCTGAGAAAGCCGAGTCCCTGCATAAAACTTTCATCAGAAATACGCCAGGCTAAAGCCGCAGAAGGGAATACCCCCATTTATTGGCTGCACCAAACCTGGAAGAACCATCTGTACGGACAGAAGCGGTGATATAATATTTGTTGTTGAAACTATAGTTGACCCTGGATAAGTAGGAGAGGATAGACCATTCGCTGATATCACCTGACCCATTGGTAATAAGGCCGCTAACCGCACTCAGAGTAGGCACTAAATTATTAGGATACCGGTTGCTGGTGAGGAAATTGGATTCAAACCTTTCTTTCTGGGCAGTAAAGCCTACCAATCCGGAAATGCTATGCTTGCCAAACACCTTATTGTAGTTGAGGGTGTATTCGGTGAGCCAGTTAAGCAGCATGGAAGAATTATCTGTACCGGTAGCCGGATTGTTGTTAAAAGCCGGGAGAAGCGGTTTGAAGCGCATCCCTTTAATGTTCATAATATTGGCACCCAGCATCACATTGAGCTTCAAATCAGGAATGATGGCGTATTCTAAATTGATATTTCCCAGAATGCCGGTTCCTCTTTGCTTGCGTTGTACTTCTCTGGCAAGGGCCAAAGGATTTTGGGTAGATACCACTGCATCCAGGCCGTCTCCAAAAGGAAAATAAGAGCCATCGGGATTTAGCAGGGAATAATATTGGGGAATAACCAGGGCGTTGTAAATGATATCTGAGCCTCTGTTGCCATCACTTCCAATTTCATCGGCACCTGCACCGCCCACATTGGTTTTATCGGTGAAGGAGGGATTTAAATTCATCTTGACAGACAGTTTATTAGACAATCTGGCATCTATATTAGCCCGGGCTGAAAAGCGTTTAAAATTGCTGTTGAGGATAATTCCATCCTGGCTTAAATATTCTCCACTCAAGGCATATTTGATATTTTCGCTGCCGCCTGTCACCGTTAACTGATGTTGCTGTTGAGGTGCCACCCGTAATACTTCATCCAGGGGATCTCTAAAATTTAAGGTTACACCTGGCATGGTAGGTTCCCGACCTTCCAATACTTCTAATAAGGTAACTGGTACGGGTATTTTCCATTGGCTCACCGGAATGGTCACATCATTTCCTTCATCGATATTCCGGTTGCGGATTCCATCAAAGTAATGTTGTGCCTGCTCAATGCCACTCATGAAATGGGGCACTTTTGCAATTTTCTGAAAGCCGTAATAGGTATCCAGAGAAATAGAGGGTTTGCCGGTTTTTCCCCGTTTGGTATTGATAATGATTACGCCATTGGAACCACGGGAGCCGTATATCGCTGTAGCAGATGCATCTTTCAATACATCCATACTTTCAATGTCATTGGGATTAAGGGATTGTATGCTGGCGATCGGAAATCCATCTACCACATATAAAGGTCCTGCGCCTGCCGAAATACTGCCTATCCCCCTGATCCTGATTTGTGGAGGCGCACCCGGCTCACCTGACGAAGGTTTCACCTGTACGCCCGGCACCTTTCCCAGCAGGGCCTGGTCCACACGGGTTAGGGCGAGATCTTTTATGGCTTCGTTGCCAACCGAGGAAATAGAGCCTGTTAAGTCTTTTCTTTGTACCGAACCATATCCAATCACTACCACTTCTTCCAGAGACTTAATATCAGCTACGATCGATACGTTGATAATTGACTGGTTATTTATGGGCACTTCCTGATTAACATAGCCAATGTAAGAGAATACCAGGGTGCCATTGCCATCAGGTACGGTGATAGAATATTCCCCTTCCGACCCGGTAGCAGTTCCGGTAGTGGTGCCTTTTAACAGCACATTTACCCCAGGTACTGCATCTCCTTTTTCATCCGAAACCTTTCCGGTAACAGTCAGGTCAGCTTTGATTTGCTGCTTTTGTTCCTGGGGAGCGATTTCCGCTTTAGGACTGGTTAATTCGCGGAGGCGGATATGAATGTTATTGTTTACCTGTTTGAATTCCAGGCGGGTGCTGGCTGAAATGCGGGCGAGTACTTTATCCAGAGATTCATTCTTTGCTTTAACAGAAATAAGTACTTTGTTCAAGGTCTCCCTTTCATCAAACGTAAATTTAAAAGGAGTTTTAGATTCAACTTCATGTATAAATTCCTGTAGGGTAGCGTTCTTAAGAGCCAGGGTGATCTTGGTTTCATTCACTCCTTGTTCTACAGAATGGTTACCGGCTGCTACAAGCCTGGGCAATAGGGTGAGCGTAATCAGAAGGCAACACAAAGCCCTTCTGACTACCCAACAGATTAGGTAGTTAGAATTATATTCCATACATTTGGACGGTTTAGTTTAGAGACAATAAATTAAATCAGCAGCCTCTTAAAGTATGTATGCGCCAACATCAGTTCTTTTGGGAGGCGGGTGCAGTTAGGCTTCTTTCCTGAAGCTTAACTGTATTCAATAGGAAGTTTTTTTCTCATCGTAGAGACCAGGTTTAGTTAAACTTAATTTTTACCGTGTTACCATTCTTCTCATAAGAGAATTTCTTTACAAAAGCGATCCCTTCCAGCACATTATCCAGGCTCTGGTTCTGATAGCTTCCCGTATAATGCCACTCTTTATCTCTGCCAGGAATTTTTCCGGTTAATTCAACCGTAAGGCCATACCAGTTTTCCAGTTTACTCACCACTTGTGCCAGGTTGGCTTGTTTGAAATATAAAATCCCTTCGCGCCAGCTTAATACTTCTCTGGCATCAAAATCCTTTACTTTATAGCCATGATTTACTTTGTTATAGATCAATTGCTGACCAGGCTTTAATCTGGCGATCTGGCTGCTTGCTTGTTGTGTGCCTTTATCTATTTTAACTATCCCGGTGGCCAGGGCAACCGAAATCGCATTTTCCTTTTCCCGGTACGAAATATTAAATGAGGTTCCTAAGGCCTGCGTAGATAAGGTGCCGGTTTGTACAATAAATGGGCGCAGGCTATCTTTGGCTACTTCAAAAAAAGCTTCTCCCTTTAACCTGATCTCTCTTTTACTAGCAGAAAAATGCGGCTGATACGATACTTTGCTTCCGCCATTTAACATAATGGTTGATCCATCGGCCAGATGAATGGTTTTACGTGTGCCAGGAGAAGTTTCTACAGAAACCAGCTGAGTTTCCGGCTGGGTGGTACCAGAAAAATACACAGCAAGCAACCAAACCAGGCCAATCGGCAATACAATGGAGGCAGCCACTTTCATAAGTACTTTCCATTGGTTATTCTTTATATAGGCTGGCTTTCTTTTTTTGGCAGCAACCGGAACAGAATGTTGTGTTAAAGATTGTTTTTCCTGTGCATCAATTTTCTGACTGATGTTTGTAAAAAGCCGGGCTGATGCCTGCGAAAATTCTTCGTTTGTCTTTTCTTCTTCAGCCTCCTGCCAGAACTCGTACATATCCTGTAACTGCCCAGCATCCATCTCCTTGCGCTTAAACCACTCTAGCACCTGCTCGACTTCTTGTGGCGAACATTCGCCTTTATAATATTTATCTATCAGTTTACTATCCATAACCTGAACCTTGCAGGGCTGCTATTTAATATGATTACAATCATCAAATGCCTTGCACCACTTCCTGTTACACAATTATTTTTTTATTTTTAAAATGTTGACAAATTTGAAAACATTACTATATTGCTAAAATATCTTAATTAGATACAATAATATATAGCTGTTTAACTTACCTATTGCCCTGTATTTTCTGTCTGCGTATACACTTTTGAGGCAGATACCAGCTAATTGTAATGCCTTGTTTGAACGGATTGCTGAGTAATATTCTCATATACTAGTTTCTTTCGAATCAGATTTTTACTGCTTTACCTAAGTAAAACTAATGCTTAAAACCGATCCTTCTCCACTATCTCAAACTATTATAGCCCTCAAAAATGGTGACAGATCGGCATTTGAGAGGGTGTATAACAGTTTTGGTCCTAAGCTATATGCTTTTACTAAAAAGCTGGTCCGTAATAAAGAGGATGCCGATGAAATTGTGCAGGAGGTATTTTTAAAGATATGGGAACGCAGACATTTCCTGGACCCTGAACAGAATTTTGATGGATATCTTTTCAGAATAGCCAGAAACCTGGTGTATAACAAAGCAAAGCACCAGGTATATGAAGTTGCCTATAGTAAATATCTGATCGGAAATAAATCTGTGGCTGACAATGATACCGAAGAGAGCATCTATTACCAGGATTTAAACCATATAGTTGAGGAGGCTTATACTGCTTTACCTCCAGTTCGGAAACAGGTATTTGTGATGAGTAGGATTGAAGGTTTAAGCAACAGCGAAATTGCCGACAGGCTGCACACCAGCAACAGCAACATTGAAAATCACATCAATAAAGCCCTCCGTGACATCAGACTAAAGTTAAAAGGGTATAAACTTATCCATTTTGTAATTTTAACTTTCTTTAGTTCATTTTAGCATTATAATCTTCTTAATAACTCCCGGTTGTTGATAGGATGGTGTTCCAAGCCATTTGACAAATGCGTACTATTGCCTGCTTGAAGGAAGCAAACGTATATAAAACAAAAAGCCATTGCTGCATGAGCAATGGCTTTTTGTTTTATAAGTATTTGGTAAGCTGATATTATTAATAACGCAGGCTGGCTCCTACTAGAATCATACTGCCAATTCTGTCTGTTCTGTAATATTCGCTGTTGCTATTATTTAACAGATTTTTTACTGTTACAAACAGTGAAATAGGCTTCACCGGTGAATAGTTTACCGTTGCATTCAGCAGGAGTTTGGGATCTATGTGTTCAATGCCTCTTGTATTATCATGGAAAGTGAGATTATCCTGGTGATAAAACGTCTGGGCAGAATAATAATAAGGATTCACATTTATATTCAGCTTCTGGCTCACCTGATAGTTTATATATGCACCTCCAAATACAGCAGGTGTAAACTGATGTTTCATTTTTGTGCCTAATCCGGAATACATATTATATTCTGCTGCATTGCCATTATTGGAAGCGGTAGGAAAGGCATCAGCTGTATTAGAGTATTTTGAATAATCATACAGCGTAGTTTTCTGGAAAGTTAAGAAAGGCTTTACCTGTAAGCGGTTAAGTACATAATTCACGGATATAGTTGTACCCAGTTGACGGACTGATAAGGGCAGGTTTTCGATCTTAACCAAAGTTTTGACAGCGATTGGATCTGAAGGAGTTGCACCTGGCTCGAAAGTAGAAGCGCCGGCAATAATACCTGTATAGTCTTTTGTCGTATTGTAATAAGCCTCCAGGTCAAAAGATAAATTGTCAGCCAGTTTACTGCGATAGCCAAGTTCTAACAAATCAGACTGCAGCATATTCAGGTTCTTGTTTCCCATCAGAGCCGCTTCTGTATAACTGCCCTCCGGAAGTCCGGGACCAGTCATAGGTGCACGTTGAACCAGATTCAAATAGGTATCGAAGATGAAAGCTGAACGGTAGGCCCGTGAATATACAGCTCTGATCAAATGGCGTTCAGAGGGTTTATAATTCGCTGCCAGCTGATAGGATACAAAGCCTTTATCAGGATACGTAAATTTATCAATACGGGCACCTCCTACCAACCGGAGTTTTTCATTAAAAGCCTTATAATCTACCCGCAGCGATCCGGCATAAGTATCCAGTTGAGTTCTGGCGCTTAGATTTCCTTCATTTTTTGTAGCATCCCAGTAACGGGTATCATCATAAATGGCTTTCCTGAAGTTGGCACCTGGTTTCACAGATAAATTATTCGTAAGCTTTATCTCATATTCCAGTATTGCATCCAGGGTGCTGAAATCATACATACTGCCTACAGAGCCTACATGAGGATCTTGCTTTCCATTCAGATATGAAATCTGGGCGGAGAGGCCATATATATTTGCTTTTAAATCTGCATAACCAGATTTTGATTTGGCTGTAGTTAAGGTGCTTACAAAGTAGGCGTTGTATGAATTTTGCACTTCTGAATTCTGTAAACCGCTGCTTAAGCTCAAATGAATCTTGTTGGTAGGATTAAACCGCAAGAACAGATTAGCGCCATACTTATCCATGGCCCGGTCTGGGTGCGGATAACGTTGTTTGGCTTTATTTTTTTCATCCAGATAGGTAAGAGAATCAGGCGTGTTATAAAAGCGGTCCTTCATCGGGTGATAATAAGAAACATCCCTGCCTCTCCCCTGGTAATTGCCAGAAACAATAGCGCTTAACTTATCATTGAACTGGTAACCTACCGAAGCATTGGCAATGGCCGTGTTCAAACTTCCATATTGCGCATTGGCAAAAGTAGAAAAGCCTTTCTTTTCGGTGCTGCGGGTGATAATATTGATAACACCGGAAACGGCATTAGGACCATATAAAGTGGCAGAAGCCCCCTGATCACTTCAATTTTCTCTACATCACTTAAATCAATGGGCAAGGTTTCCCAGAAAGTACCCCCCTGCAAATAATTGTACACCGGGCGGTTGTCGATCATGACCAGAGTAGTGGTATTGGCCGCATAAATTTGTAAGGTATTCGGGGGAACATTATCTAAACCCCGGATATGAACGTCGTAATTTCCGTTGGTTTCCTGCCGGACAATCAGGCCAGGCATCAAACGCAGGGCTTCCATAATGGAGTTAACACCAGCTTTCTGAATCTCATCCCGTGTTAAAACAGACGCAGATAAAGGTGCATCAAATAAGTTTTCTGACTTTTTGGAAGCGGAAACTACCTGAACGTTCATTAACTCTTCCAGAGACATGTCCATGAGCGCATCTGTATTCAGACTATCCGTTTGAGCCCATGCTGTACCTGCCAGCACAGAAAATAATAAGAGTAAAGTATTCTTTTTCATACAATGATTTTACATTCAAAAAATATTAAAAAAATATGCCCTGCTTTCTGAGCATGTATCAACCTGGTTATAAATTGTTAGTAATAATTGAATTGGGAAAGGAGGCACAACAATATCGTTAGTTCACATTTCCGATTGTAACAAAAGTAAACAGTGCATAGGATAATGATATTGGAAAACAGAGCTCGGAATGTACCCGTAAGATTTAGGTATGAAAAGTGAGTGTTCTTATAAAAAAAATCTGCTATCAAAAAAATAGCGCTGATAAAGGAGGAGAATTAACTTAATAAAGTTAATCAAGAAGTTTTATTGCCCAATCCTGCACATACTTAGCGGGTTATCATGCGAGATTGAATCAGTTAAACTCAACTAATTATTATTTACAAGGAAATACTTTCTGACTTTTAGAGCAGACACAAGCCTTACATAAGTTGATTAAAGTAAGCAAGAATTCACAAAATATAATTCTGTTAAGGTAATTTCCCGATAACATTGTTCTCAAATGCTGGATTCGCCCAGGAATAACAGACATACCTTACATAAGAAGGTTTGTTTATGAAATAATGTATACCTCTTTAACCCCCTGTTCGCAAACAAGTATTTGTGATGAGCAGCATAGAAGACTTAAGCAACAGCGAAATTGCCGACAGGCTGTACCAGCAATAGTAATATTGAAAATCACATCAACAAAGCTCTACGTGACATCAGACTAAAGTTAAAGGGATATAAACTCATTCATTTTATTATTTTAACTTTCTTCAGTTCATTCTAGCCATCAGACAGAGTGCCTAGGTATGCTGTTTTAATTTTTCATTCACTAATTTTCAGATTTTACTGTTTCCTATCTAATGAAACTCGCCCGATGCTTGCATCAGGGTATCAGGTTGAGGTATTTTTGTTTTCGCAGCAAGCTGCGGGGAATTAAACCCTATCCAGATTAAAGGTAAATAAAAAGTATAATTATTCTTCTAATTATTACACAAGGTGTATCACTCATTTTTGCGCAACCACAAATACATACTTACCTTTAGAATAGTTAATAATTATTTTATTATGCCCGCTTTTCTGCTTAGTTTTTACCTTATCCTATTATTTTTTCTAGCTGGTTCGCAGACTTTTGCGCAATCTGATTTTCGTACTGGGTATATAGTTATTCCAAACAAAGATACAATTCAAGGATGGGTAGATAATAGATCAGAAATGAAAAATGCCCGCCAAATCTTTTTTAAACGCTCACAAAATACTGAACCTGTCAAATATGAAGCGGTAGATTTGCTGGGTTATGGCTTGACTGGGAATAAAATGTATGAATCCAAGCAACTGAAACTCGATAGTAACACTACTAATATCGCTTTTCTTGAAATACTAGTCAAAGGCAAAATCAGTTTGTATCACTTCAAAGAAAACAGTTACTATTATGTTGAAAAATCGGGTTATACATTACTACCATTGCTTCAAACGGAAATAAAGGTAGTACATGAAGGGCGTAACTATTTTAATATCAGAAAAGACTATATAGGCACATTACAAATGCTTATGGCTGATTGCTCTGCCCTTCGTAAAGAAATAGACCAGACATCCATAACATATAGCTCTTTGATGAGTTTGGTTTATAAATATAATAACTGTGGATCGGAGTCAAATTCTATACAAACAAAGCGCAAATTTTTGATTCTGAATGTAGGATTAATTTCCGGCATACAATCAAGTTCAATCAAATTTACTTCCCAGAACGCTGAATTTTCTTATTTGTCTAATGCCCAGTTTGCTCCTGACTATCAACCCTTCGGAGGAGTATCAGTAAAAACCACGTTCCCCTGGATTACAGAAAAAGTGAGTATGATTATAGAAGCTCAGTATTCAAAAAACCATTACTATTCCGACAGTAAAAGAACCGTACTCTCCAGTAGCTATAAATATATTCGTGATGAGCTTGAAATTAATTTAGATTATATACGATTTCCTGTTTTAATCAGATTTACTTACCCTAAAGGAAAATTCAGGCCTTTTCTACAAGCTGGAGCCATTTATGACATCGTGTTAAACAACTCCAGTCATTGGATTAGCGAAGAAGAAAGTAGCCAGACTGTTACTACTACTGAAGGAGGAGCTGTTGACATACATGATTCGCAGTTGTATGGAACTATTGGAGCAGGAGTAGAACATAGATTATCAAAAAAACTAAGTTTTTTTATTGAATGCAGAGGAGCAATGGGAGGAAATTTAATCAATTCAGGAACTACATCCCAATACCGTATCCACACTAGATTATTGACTCTGCAAGCCGGGATAAGTTTTTAGAATCCTCCTGTTAACTTCTACGCTATCCTATTCTCTTTACTAATATTATGATCATTTTTAATAAAAGAAATACCAGCATTCCTTCACAAACTTTACACATACTGTTCTTTACACTTCTGGCATTGTCTCTGTTTACATGTCAGAATGAAGAGGAACCTGCTACAAGGCCATATCCACGGATCAGAACATTGCAAGTAAAAGAGACTCCGGAGGGCACTGTTTTTACAGGAGAAATATTTTATTCGGAACCCTCAGGTATTACCGATCATGGGTTTATCTGGACTACTACTTATAACAACATAACGGAACAATACAAAAAATCTCTTGGCCCAAAGAATGGGCCGGGTACTTTTTCCGCTACCATTACAAACACCCTCCGAAAGGATTTAACATATACTGTAAAATCGTATGCTACAAATGGTAAATACATGGTATATGGAACTAATGCTATTTTTGATAGCAGAGGCAGTTTAGCTCCTCAGTTTCTTGCTATTTCTCCTGAAGCAGCCGGAATTGGCGATACTGTTACGATTCGAGGCAATTATTTTAACTATACTTTAAACCAAAATAAAGTTTGGTTTGATGAAATAGAAGCGTCAGTTATAGAAGTAAGTGATACCACTATTAAAGTCATTATTCCTGTCTTGACTTTTTCAACTGTCTCTACAGTAAAATTATTGACAGGAGACCAACAGGTATCTAGGGAGGATGTTTTCCGTTTGGCTCCTCCTGTAATCAATCGTATATCTGCCTCTAGTGGTGGAATGGGAGATGTAATAACCATCTGGGGAGATAACTTCCATCCTATAGCAAATGCAAATCAAGTGGTGCTTAGTGATGCAGTAATTCGTATTAAAGAGGCTTATGTAGATCATTTAGTAGTAGAAATTCTAAGCTTTTTGAGAAATACCAAAAGTTCAATTAAACCGAGAGTAACAATTATGGGACAGGTAGCTGAAAGCAGCAATGAGTATGAATTGCTCCCTACTACCATCACCGATATACAACCCCGCACAGTAAAGTTTGGAGATACTATTATCATCACTGGAACTAGGTTAAAAGGATTTGATCATGATTACACAAGTCAACTAAAAATCGGATATTCTCCTGTAGATCCGGTTGAAATTACCCCAACACAAATCAAAGCAGTAGTGCCAAATTATTTCGAAACTACACCAATAGATGTTTCAATGATTTATTTTTATCAGCTAGTGGTTCCATCACCAGTTACTCTTGATTTATTTCCACATCAGGTGAACTCTTTTTATCCAATAAGCGGCAAGGCGGGTGATTTGATTACGATAGAAGGTGAAAATTTCTCACCCTGTGCAAGTTGTAATGTGGTAGATTTTGAGGGGTACGAGGCACAAGTACGGGAAGCTTCTGCGACGAAACTGGTAGTAGAAATACCGATGTATGTTATCGGCCCAACTAAACTTACAGTAACGCTGGCAGGAAGAAAAGTATATGCAGGTGATTTTACCGGAATTTAATAATCAGTATCAGATATACTCTTTATAGACATTCGTCGAAAAAGCCTACTTCCAATAAAACAGGTTTACAGCATAATCCTTGTAAGGACATTATTTATGGTCTATTGAAAGGCTAAGTCTTCATCTGGATGTGAATGGCACAAAAGTCTTGTAGTTTGCTGAGCTGTATAGTTAACTCTTGTCCTTTTGAGGTGATCCGGCACTCTCCCTGCGAGCGCAATACCTGATGACTGTCCACTGATTTACCTTCTACTTTCAATTTTACCTGAATATCATGGACTGGTATTAGTTCCCGGATAGGCCGCCTGGGTCCGGAAGTGGTATTAATAAGGGAAAGAATGTATTGCCCTGCATTCAAGCGGGAGGTAGTAAGGCCAATATGGACCGTAGAAGGAGCAGTGGTTTCTATAGATATGGCATCTCCTGCCAGAAGCCGGATGCTGCGTACCAATAAATTTCTGGGATCAGGATGCCCAGGTTCGTAGCTGAGCAGATCTGGTTGATTGGCAAAATACAATACTTTTCCTTTACCATAGGTATGCTCAACAATGGTTGGATATTCAGTAGAAAATGCCTGTACCCAAGCTTTGTCTGGAGGCTGATTCTGAATGGTGGGTACCCAGGTACAGATAATTTTTGCTTCTTTATTTGGTTTGCTTAACGCTGTAAATCCTGCATTGAATAATAATTCGGTATGAGGGCTGTCCGCTTCAACCAGGGAATGCTTTTTATCCAAAATAAATTGATAATTGTCTTTCCGGGTATTTACTTTTTTTCCAGCATATTGTACTCCAAATACTTCTGCCAGGCCATATTCCTGCCGTTCATTTCCATTCTCATCATACAAGCTGGTAGCATAGGTAGCCAGCAAGTTTCCGCCATTGCGTACATAATCCTTCAATAGGGTAATTTCTTTCTCCGATATACACCGCACATTAGGGAGAATCACCAGTTTGTATTTCTGTAACCGTTCTTTGCTTAGCTGATCACTCAGAATAAAATCATGCGGAATGTGATTTTCCATCAACACCGTTTCTACTCCTCTTATCTCCGTACCAAAATGGTCACCTTCTTCCATTTTTTTACGGTAGGATAAGCGGGTGGGCTGCGAATAATAAATGCCTATGTTTGCGACAGGCACATGTTGTTCCAGCAGTTTTTCATGGGTTTTTACAAACGTATACGCCTCCGATTCGTTATAAGCATTCCGCCGGTCGTGGGTTACGGAAGGAACATTGGTAAAATAGCAATTCCAGAACCTTCCTCCTGCCGATAAAATTTCCCATAGCCAGATATTCAAATCTACTGGCGGATCGATTACAAGGCGGTGAGAGGTTCCATTGCCGCCATACATGACCACGGCTTCCCGTTCCGGCACCATCGATTTTAAAAACTTGATAATGGTACTGCCATAATTCAAATCTTCATAGTGAATGAATTCTGTGTTTTCGGTGAGGAAAGCTACGCTAACCAGTATATCAAAATACTTGCGGGCATTATTCAAATCAATGCCGGAATCGATGCGTTGACCTACGCCGTACATGCTGAATACTTCTGCCGTGTAGGCTTTATCTTCCCCGAAGGATTTTACTGTTTTTTTGATACGGTCCATGTATTGATCGCCGGCCTGTACTTTCCAGGCCATATACTGATCTATCTCCTCTTCAGTAGCCGAATTGATTATAGGAATTGCTTTTCCTGCTGCCGCTTTATAAGAAGCCTGACATTGCGGACAATAGCAAACTCCGCCAAAGCCAGGTGCATTGTGCCAGATGCCATCCACCGCATAGTTTTTTAGTACGTAGCTGATAAATTCATTGGCGTAGTCATTGCGGTAGTTTCCGGAAAAACAGGCTTCATACAGTTGAGGTTTGGTATAGGTGAGCAAAACCGGATTTTGATCCATATCTTTCTTAAACCAGTCTGGGAATTTTTTGTACACATGTTCCTCTACTCCCCGGAAATCAATCCGGGCTATTACTTTTATCCCAACCTCTTTACAAGCAGTTGTAATTTCCTTCAGAATATCCCGTTTGCCCATAAAAGTATTGATATTGGCAGCCGGCAAAGGATTTTGGAAAAAGTCTACAATTCCTCCGGCATTTATGCACAATGTGTTGGCTCCCACCTTCTTCATATAATCCACCACAACTCGGGCATCATAATTTCTGGCATCCGTTTCCCGAAGCACCGTATGCGTGATGCGCAGGGGTTTCTGATACCAGAAAAGTTGTTGTTCTGATACAGAAGCATTGGCGGTTGCTTGCTGACTCAAAATGGGTAATACTGTTATGCCTCCGGTAAGAGCCGTACTGTATTGAATGAACTTCCGTCGGGAAAATTTGTATAAGAAGCTGTTCTCCGGTTCTATAGGCATAGCAAAATAAAGCCAGTATTAGATATTGATTATTAAGTAGTTAGAAGATAAAATTTTCTCTGTCAGGTAGTATGCTCTGTCTTATGCTTAATTAAATTTAATTTGGTATAATTTGTCGCTGACTAATGAATTTACCAATCATTTAATACCCCCAAAACACAGGTACTTTATTTCCATATAATAATCCATCCCATATTTGGAACCTTCCCGGCCTAAGCCTGACTCTTTGATCCCTCCGAAGGGGGCCACTTCAGTAGAGATCAAACCTTCGTTAATGCCTACCATACCACTTTCCAGAGCTTCGGCTACCCTCCAGCAACGGGCCATATCCTGGGTGTAAAAGTAGGAGGCAAGGCCATAGTCTGTATCATTTGCCAGTTGAATGACTTCTTCTTCTGTGCTGAACCTGGAGACTGGCGCTGCCGGCCCAAATACTTCATCCTGGGAAATAATCATATCCCTGGTCACATCTGCCAGCACTGTGGGCTCGTAAAAAAGCCCATCCATTGGCTTTCCGCCCTGAATAATAGTTGCTCCTTTTGACAGCGCATCTTCTACATGCCGCTTTACTTTAGCTAACCCTTTTTCGTTGATCAAAGGACCAATTTGCACACCTTTATCCAGGCCATTTCCTACGGTAAGTGCTGCTACCGCTTTGGAAAGTTTTTCTACAAATTCATCATAAATGTTATCCTGCGCATAAATCCGGTTTACACACACGCAAGTCTGGCCGCTATTGCGGAACTTAGAAACAATAGCTCCTTTTACAGCCGCATCTACATCGGCATCATTAAACACAATAAAAGGCGCATTCCCACCCAGTTCCAGCGATAGTTTTTTAAGGGTAGAAGCGCATTGGCTCATTAATATTTTTCCCACCGGCGTAGACCCAGTGAAGGAGAGTTTACGCACTTTTTTATTCTCACAAAATTCTTTCCCCACTTCGCTATTATCGGTAGTGGTAACTGTATTATACACACCGGGAGGAAAACCGGCTTTTTCAGCCAGATACGAAATGGCCAACGCAGTTAAAGGAGTTTCTGAAGGCGGCTTCACCACAACCGGGCTGCCGGCAGCCAGTGCAGGTCCTACTTTGCGGGTGATCATGGCAAGCGGAAAATTCCAGGGCGTAATGGCGGCAGCTACACCAATGGATTGTTTAATTACTACAATGCGTTTGTCTTTTGTATTAGCCGGAATTACATCGCCGTAGGTACGTTTGGCTTCTTCGGCGAACCATTCGATAAATCCGGCGCCATATTCTACTTCTCCCAGACTTTCCTGCAATACTTTTCCGCATTCCATGGTCATGAGCCTGGCCAGTTCCTGTTTGTGTTCCAGAATTAAGGCATACCATTTTTTTAATAACGCGGCCCGTTCTTTGGCCGTCAGATCGCGGTAGGAAGGCCAGGCGTCATGTGCGGCATCTATGGCCTTGCGTACATCCTCTCTGCTCATATCAGGAACAGTCGCCATTACTTCTCCGGTGGCCGGATTGCTTACCTCAAAGATTTTTCCACTAGCTGCCTGTACCCACTCGCCGTTTATATAAGATTGTGACCGAATCAGGTTATTTTCCTGGGTGGTAAGTTCGCTTAACATAGAGTATTAATTCAAAATTTTGTTATTTCTTTTGAGATTAGGTTTTAAAAAGTAATTACTTGTCGGATGGCTTCCCCTTTGGCTAAGCGTTCAAATCCTTCATTTACCTCCTGCAACTGTAGTTTATGCGTCATGAGCTTATTTACCGGCAAACGTCCGGACTGGTACAACGCAATATAAGCCGGAATATCCCGTGCCGGTACACAACTGCCCAGGTAAGAGCCCTGTAACGTCCGTTCTTCGGCTACTAGTTTTACGGGAGCAAACTGCATCATTTTGCTGGGATGCGGCAATCCGGCGGTAACCGTTTTCCCTCCTCTGGCCGTAGCATTGTAGGTAAATTCCAGCGCAGCGACCACACCGGCAAACTCTAACCCGATATCTACACCTCCTCTGGTAATATCTCTTATTTTCTCCAGGGCAGTTGCTTCAGAGGTATCTATGGCTTCATCGGCTCCCAGTGCCAGGGCCTGCGCCAGTTTCTCTTTATTCACATCAGCCACAATGATTTTACTCGCCCCGGCAGAAAGTGCTCCCAGCAAAGCAGCAAATCCTACACCTCCCATGCCAGTGATCAGTACGGTTTGACCCAATGCTAACCTGGCGGTATTGATAATGGCACCTACACCAGTCATGACGGCACAGCCAAATAGTGCGGCAATTTCAAAAGGCAATGTTTTATCTATTTTCACCACCGATTGCCTGGAGGCTACCGTATATTCAGCGAAACCGGAAACACCCATGTGATGATGAATGGTAGGATAATTTGGCGATTGTAAACGGATACCGCCTCCCAGTAATACGCCTTTATTATTCGCTGCTACGCCATTTTCACACAAAGCCGGGCGGGCGGTCATACAGGGCATGCAGTGACCACAGATGGGTACAAAAGAAAACACCACATGATCTCCAACAGCTACATCCTGTACGCCAGGACCCAGTTCTACTACTTCTCCGGCTGCTTCATGACCCAATACCATCGGCATCTGCCTGGGCCGGTTGCCATCGATTACGGATAGATCAGAATGACAAAGTCCTGCCGCATGTATCTTCACCAGCAGTTCGCCTGCCTGCGGTTTGTTGAGTTCTACTTCCTCAATGGTTAAAGGTTTACTTGTGGTATAAGGGCGATCTTTGCCCATTTCATGTAACACAGCAGCTTGTATTTTCATAGTCTGTAGGCTGGAATAATATTCGTTTATTATATATAAAGTTAAATTAATGGTTACTCGGCCATATACCACTTAAAAGAATAATAATGTGAGATAAATGTGCCGATTTCTAATTCATAGGCCGTCTTTACTTTTATTTTGCTTGCCCAAAATAAAAGTAACAAAACATTCTCAAGCATGCGAATGCGAAGAGAACCAACTTAGTTGTGGCAGCACCAATAGAGACTTTTTTACGCCAGATAAAATCATCGCACATACCTCCGGCCATTGCACAAGGCCAAAAAAGTCCGCGCTATTGCTGCACCATCCACCGCACTCTTGCTAGATCTATAATTAATTATACAATGATTCTTTAAAAAATAAATAATAAATTAGGGTTTCCGCACTAAATATTAAGTTTTAAGAATAGCTAACAGGAAATTAGTGTCTCTGTTAGCTTTTTTTCTTTTCCGTTTGACACTCACGCAAGAAGGCTCTTTTTTGAGCAGATGCAAAGACCACTTTCTAATCAGATGCAGATTGATGGGTCCTTTATCTTTCCTGACTTTAGCCTCATCTTCCCTAAAGGTAACATCTAGTTGCCAATGCAAGCCATTCTCTATCGCCCAATGGCCTCTTATGTAGCGGCTGTACAAGGCAGGGTCTGTATCTGTTAAACTGCTTATATAGAACAGGGTTTGTTCTTGCTTTTTGCCTGCTATAATGCGTTTTCTTTCTACCATGACTAAAGTATGTAAGTCCTGCCATTTTTCCTTTTCCTCTACCAAATCAATGCATTGAGCAATATATACCCTACGTTCTTCTCCTCTGCCATGGGCTTTATCTAGTTGCTGATTAAAAGCGAGAGCAGACTTATTGATTTGCATAAAATGGGCTACCTGCTCATAGAGTACACCTTGATTAGCCTTTAGGGCAATCACATAATGGGCTTGCTTATCCCTGATCTTTTCTACAATTGCCTGCTGACAAGCAATAGCATCTATAGTAATGATACTACCTTTGCAATCAAGGGTATCTAATAAAGCAGGAATAGTTGTAATCTCATTACTCTTGGCTTCTACGGCTACTTGTCCAAAGCTTAAGCTATGTTCCTCTACCCATACATTGACCATACGAACCAAAGCATGCTTTTTGCCTGCAGGTATAGTACCTCTCAATTCTTTGCCATCTATACATACCTGCTTGCCTGCTAAGGAGAAGCCAGCTACACACGCTTTGAAGCATTGCTCCAAACTATGGCTATCCAGGTGTCTGATCACCCGATTTAAAGTGTCAGCAGAAGGTATACCATTAACAAAACTTAATCCTAGTTCTTGCTGCAGAAACGCTGTATTATCTTTGCCATAATCTGCTATCTCGTCAAAGTCATCACAATCGGCTATTACCCCACATAAAACTAAGCCTAAAATATCTGCTAATAGATGTAAGCAGCGGCCTTGCACCCGAAAATCAGCTACTTTGTTTAGTATCTTTTTAAGTTCCATGCACAAAGTTAGCCCCTCTTTCCTTTTTCTCTATCTTTGGTGCGGAAACCCTATATAATATTTTCATCTACTTCAAGTTTTTTAAAATCAAGTTTAAAGTAAGTACCCAATCCTGAAAAGATGGTATAAAGTGCCTCCTTAAGCGCTTCTACAGACAGATAGTCTTCGGCTTTGAGCCAATGATATTTCACCTGCTTCCAAAATCGTTCGATCCTGTTAAGATGAGGACTATACTTAGGCAGCAAAAAGATGTATAATCCTTTCTGTTCCCATTCTTCTTTTTTGACTTCCCATAGGCCACATGTATGCCAGGAGGCGTTGTCTAAGACTATGACAGTAAACTTGGAAATAGATGTTGAGAAGGCCTCTACACATTCAATGATAAAGTCAGCGTTTAGACTCCCACTTTTCTGATAAGTAAGCAACTCATTATTTGTACTTAACAAGCCAAATACATTTATCCTTGTACTTCTTTGGGATAAAATAGGGGCGTGTTCGCCTTTTTTGATCCATCCATAAGGTACACAAGGGGTAAGGCAAAACCCTGATTCGTCTCCAAAATATAAATCTATACTGCCTGTCTGTGCCAAATAAAGCAAAGCATGTAATCGCTTGACTTTCTGCTCATATGCTTCTTTGTTTTGCAATGGCTTTATCCATTTACGGAAACGTTTCCATCGGCAGTCAATTTTTTTAAAAACCGCTTCAAGGTCATCTCACTCATAGCCGTGCCTAATTTAGCTTCTATCTCTCGCTTAGCTAATTTAAGTTGTTGTTTTTCTTTCTCTATGCTATTTTCCACTACTTCAACATGGGTAGCATTACTGGTAGTAAGGATGGGTTTTCTGCCTTTCCCTTTTTGGTTCTTTAACCCTACCACACCTGTTTTCTCAAAGCGATCAAACCACTTATAAATACTTAACTGACTTACTTGAAAAATGCTTGCTAACTTCTGTACTTGATAGCCTTGATTGGATAACAGTATACATTGGCAACGGTTACGTTCCTGATAACTTTTACTATCTTTATGAATCTTCTCTAAGTCTTGTTTTTGCTTGTCTGTAATCTTCTTGATATAACGCATAAGCAAAGATACAATTTGCCAAAATCTTATACTTAATTGTGTGCTCTTACTTACAATTTATGAGTTATCAATAGATGATAAGCAATGTGTTAGCAGGTCACAAGCTTTTAGCCTGGACCTGCCTGGCTTTTAGCTTTATAACTTTAAACGGTTCACTTACTTAGAAAGTATTAAATTTAAAATGACCGACAATTTTAATTCTATCTCCTCATCTTCAAAAATATGGCTGATAATTCTTTCCAATTTCTTTCCCTCGAATATAAACGTAAAGACAAACTTTGTTTTTGGCTATGCTGTGGGAAATAATGAATCATAATAGCTTTTGGTTTACAGGATTTCTATATATCCATCTGTTCCATTCACCCGGATTCTCTGCCCATCTTTGATCAGTCTGGTCGCATTTTCTACGCCGACTACGGCTGGCAAGCCATATTCACGGGCGATCACGGCTCCATGGGTCATCAGTCCGCCCACTTCGGTAACCAGGCCTTTAATCGATACAAACAGGGGTGTCCAGCTGGGATCAGTAAAGGCGGTAACTAATATATCTCCTTCCTCCAGATTCGCCTCTTCCATGTTTAAAATGACCCGTGCCCGTCCCTCTATCACTCCTGAAGAAACGGCCAGGCCTGCAATAGCGCCGGATGGTAAGTTTTCCTGTTTGTAAGCACCAGTAATAATTTCACCATCAGAAGTGATTGTGGGGGTATTATACCGAATAGTATAAAGAACCTTCCATAGATGTTATATGTTGATCAAGTATGGGAAGAGTAACCAAAACTGAGCTCATCGAGAGTGCCGAGCAGTTGCTGAAGATGAGCAAAAAAATAGCCCATCCGCTAGCCGGAGCCAGACTGCGGGCTTTTTACCTCTACAAGAGTGGGCAGGCTAAAGCGTATGGACAAATAGCTGCTGCCGTAGGCTATGAGCGTCATGCAGTGGGCCAGTGGTTCCGGCTTTACAAACAGAAAGGGCTGCAAGCCTGTCTTCAGATAGATCCGGGCGGCCACAAAAGGGCATCACAGATTGCAGGTAAAGTACTTGAGCAGTTGAAGGCAAAGCTTGCTGATCCAAACAACTATTTTACTTCTTATAAGCAAATCCATGAGTGGTTGCACACGGCGCATGGCATTGATCTGAGCTATGAGCATGTACATTGGTTTGTCCACCGACAGCTGGGGGCAAAGCTGAAAGTGGTTAGAAAGAGCAACCTGAAAAAGGATCTAGCCTATGAGCAGAAGTATAAAAAAAACTAAACTTGGTGCTCACTTTCCTCTTACAGCGCTACTATGCTCCTTTGGCTGCCAAAGGGGTAGTCAGCCATTGGAAGGTGTACTATCAGGATGAGAGCCGCTTTGGTTTGATGACTGTTTTGAGAAGAGCCATCACCCTTGCCGGCATAAAACCGGTAGGAGCCTATCAGCACCGCTTCATCTACCGCTACTGCTATGGATTGGTAGAACCGCTGACAGGAGATCACTTCTTTATTACTGCCCCACAGGTTAACACGCTTTACTTTGAGTATATGCTTGAGGAGTTTAGCCGCCATCAACCGCAAGTGTTCAAGTTTATCTTTGTAGACAAAGCAGGCTATCACCGGGCAAAAGCCTTGCAAGTGCCCCAAAATATCCGCCTGGTGTATTTACCTTCTTCCAACCCTGAACTCAATCCGGTCGAAAGGCTGTGGGGGGATATGAAAAACAAAGTAGCTTTTCACAACTTCAGCCATGAACAAGAACTGGAAGCCTGGATCACTAATACGGCTAAAAGTTATGGGCAAAGACAGATCGCCTCTCTAACCGGATACCCTTACATTTTAGAAGCCATCAGCAAGATTACAACCTCTATGGAATAGCCTTCGCCCTATTTGGTATTAGATTTTGATATACTTTGTATTCCTCTTTTCGTTGGTTGATAATCCCGTAATCCAGTTGAGGAGTGCGTACGGCCTTGCGCAGTTCTTCAAAGGTGAGATAATATATATCTTCTGTGGGATGAATAACACCCGCTTGCAGGAGCCTGTTGGCTTCTTTGAGTAAAGCCTGCTTATAAACGAAATAACGGCTAATTATACCGTATTTTGGATATTCACGATAGCCGGCGTAGTTGCGGATCAAGTCGATCATTCGTTTTGTTTCTTTTGCTTTTTGTTCACCATCTGGCATACGCATGTTCCTCTCCAAGTATGGAGTGAAAGCGAATGATTTCATTATGGATTTCTTCTGGAACTGCAATACATTCGATGAGGCTGCGAATCTCTCTGCTCAATTGGGTGATCTTATTTCTGTCATCCACCTTTAACAGGGAAAGCTGCTCCAGTAAGTCCTTAACAGAAACGTCTTCTTCCATAATTCTTTTAAAGGCTTCTGTAGTAATACAAAAACCATCCGGTACCGGGATTCTTTCTATCCTGGAAAGTTCCCCCAGGTTGGCCCCCTTACCTCCAGCTATCCTGATTTTTGATCTATCAATGTCCTCAAAACCAATAACAAATGGACTTATACTAATCATATCTGGCATATTTTATTAAGTTGTTGGTAATTTTCAGATGGGTTATAGATAATAAATGGAAGTCTTCCCTGATTTTACGGTTTCAATGCTTTCAATACCAGTTCAAGTGTTTGATACATGATTTCATTTGAAAATGTAAAAGACTTACCTCTAACTTCCGCTTCTTTATGAAAACGTAGCAAATTGTATAGCGGTCCATAGGCCACACTCCAGAATACAGCCATCGGCATTGGCAGTAATTCTTTATGGTTGATTGCTTTTTGAATGAAAGTTTCCAGGATCACCTTCAAATCGCTGTTTACTTCAGTTAGCACATATTTACAGTGGGGAGAATTCAGGATAATTTCAGAAAATTCAGCCCTATTCGGGTTGGTGAGTACATACCCGGCTCTGTTCTCCCACTGCTTTTTTAAGCCTTCTTCAAAAGACATATCAGGGGAGAAGTCTTTTGTCATCAATTCCATCATCCGGCGGACCTCTTCCACGCCAAGCTTTTTGATCAGATCATCTTTGTCTCTATAATAAATGTAGAGGGTGGCTACGGAAATATTACAGGCTTTTGCAAGTTTGCCCATACTAAAACCTTCAAATCCATCTTTTACCAGAAGTTCGATGGCTTTTTCTATAACCATTTTTTCTTTTTCTCTATCTCTGGTTCGCATCTGTATATTGTATTAGATTACAAATATAAATGAATGTTCATTTATTTATAAAGTTTTTAATGCTATTTTCATTCCTGTTTGATTGTAGCGTTATCCAATGCCAAGGAATCAGTAAGAATAGCGGCAATAGAGTTAGGTAAGTTCTTTTTAGGACGGCAGATTGCTAAAGGCCAACCTCCCCAAACGAAAGGTATCTAGCGAAACGTTGACCAGCCTTTATTTGATGGTTAGATCGAAAGGAATTACATAGAAATTAGGATCTACTTTAAGTGTTGTGTTTGCCGGAAGGTTTTCTATAGATTTCCATTGTTTGGTAGGTTCCAGCCATCTTTCCTCACCATTTATCCAGACTTTCACAGGTATGGCAAAACCTTCCACACAAGAACCCCAGCGGTAAGAGAGTGTGTTACCCATAAGCCGGTATTCCAGGGCAGGAATTTGAGTGGTGCGCAGATACTGGTTAAAAAAGGGTGTGAGGTCTTTTCCAGACTTTTTGCTTAAATAATTTTCAATCTGGGCAGTAGTTACGGTCTGGTGATAAAATTTCTGGTTGAGGCCCCTGAGCATATCCCGCCACTTTTTATCATCATTCACAATCTGCCGTAAGGTATGGAGCATGTTGGCTCCTTTATAATACATATCAACAGAACCACTTTTGTTCACACTATAAGTTCCGATGATAGGCCGGTCGTTTGCAATATTAGATCTGGTGCCCAGTACATAGGCTGCACTGGCTTCTTTTCCAACATGGTAATCCAGGAACAGGTTTTCAGAATAGGCCGTAAAACTTTCGTGAATCCACATATCGGCTATGTCCTGGTAGGTAATGTTATTGGCAAACCACTCATGTCCGGATTCATGTACAATAATAAAATCGAATTTCAATCCATAGCCAGTCTGGCTCAAATCACGCCCTAAGTATCCATTCTGGTAACCATTGCCATAGGTAACAGAACTCTGGTGTTCCATGCCCAGATAGGGGGTTTCTACCAGTTTATAACTATCTTCATAGAAAGGGTACGGGCCAAACCAGTATTCAAAGGCCTCCAGCATCCGCTTTACTTCTTTAAACTGCTCTTTTGCTTTCCCCAGATTGTCTCTCAATACATAATAGTCGCAATCCAGTTCGCCTTTTTCGCCTTTATATTTTTCAGAAAAATGCACATAATCACCAATATTAATATTTACCCCATAATTATTGATGGGATTCGATACAAACCAGTGATAGGTGGTAGTTCCATCTTTGTGGCGCTCGGTTTTTCTGAGCCTTCCATTCGACACATTTGTCAGATTTTTAGGTACCCGTACACTGATGAGCATACTATCTGGTTCGTCATACATGTGATCTTTGCAAGGCCACCACAAACTTGCGCCATCACCCTGGCAGGTAGAGGCAATAAATGGATTGCCTCTGGCATCTTTTTTCCAGGTAATACCTCCGCTCCAGGGCGGCCGTTTGCTTATCTGAGGTTTGCCGCTGTAAAACACTGATAATGCCTGCGTAGACCCAGGTGTTTGCTGCCCGGACAAGCGGATAAAATAGGCATTTCCTTCTCGGTTGAAGGATAGTTCTTTACCATTTTGCAGCACTTTCTCAATATTCAATGGCGGTTGAAGATCGATCTGCATAAGTGGGTATTCCTGTAAAACCTTATATTGAATGGTATTTACGCCTCGAATAGTGCTATCGGCCGGATTAACTTGTATGTTGAGATGATAATAGGTGAGATCCCACCATGCTCTTTCTTTTGTAATCGAACCCCGTAAAGTATCCTGCCTGGTAAACTGGTTAGGCTGTGCTTGTAAAGCAGTATAGCAAATAAAAAAGTAGAGAAAACAGAAAAGTAAACTTCTGTCGGTAATGGAGAAGTACATGCTCTGGATGGCTTAGGCATTTTTTGATAATCCTGCATTCGGGAGAATCACTAACTTAATATCTAGCTCCTATGATACACCCTGGGTCAAAGCTAATAAATTTGGTGAAAATAGATAGTGTTCTGAAAAATACGCAACGAAAGTACAAAAAGAAAGGTGCCAGAATTTGTTTCTGGCACCTAAAATGACAAATTAAAATAATAAGCCTTTACAAAAGACCTATTTTACATAGTGGAGAAGATGGGACGGCAACCCAAATGCCTTTTAAAACAGGAGAATGTATTTTTAACACTATATATCATTGGCTGTTTTGTCTGTTTATATTTTCGTTTTAAATGTAGTGTTATTTTTAGTAATAGAATATTTTTTAATTTGGGAGTGTGTTGAGTCTTCAGTACAACCCCCAAGTATAAATATAATAGCAGATCTGCAATCAAATTATTATATTACTTTCCTGATTTTTATTGACATACCCTATAACAGACTAGCTAAAAGCTAAGTTAAAAATATAGCTGTTTACCCAAAGAACAGAAATAGTATAAACTCTCCGATATCTTACCTCAATCTTACATTGGCGATTAGGCCAAGGATCTATTTTTATGCCCAAAGCTTTACTCACAATTTTTCTATTTATTACATTTTTCTCATTCTGTTATTCTCAAGATATAGATACTACCATGTGGGTGACAGATAGTCCTGTTTCTTCTATAGCAAGGTCTGGTAATACAATTTATATAGCAGGGTTTTTTAGGCATGTAGGGCCTAACACAGGAAGTGGCGTAATCCTCAATCGAAGTGATGGAAAGCTGGCATCTGCTCCCTTATTAAAGATAAATGGAATTGTTCGTGCTTCTATTTCTGATGGTAAAGGAGGATGGTTTATAGGGGGAGATTTTACCCAGGTGGGAGGAGTAATAAGAAATAGATTAGCTCATATTCTAGCAAATGGTAACTTAGATCCAACCTGGAACCCCGATGCAAACGCTGCAATTCATATCCTAGCCATGAATGGAAATGTGATCTATGCTGGTGGTGATTTTACTACTATAGGTGGTCAAACGAGGAATAGTTTAGCAGCCCTTGATATAACCACCGGCCAGGCTACAGACTGGAATCCTAGTCCAAACTATAGAGTCAGTACCCTTGCCATTGTCGGAAATGTGGTTTATGCAGGAGGATCATTCACTAGTATAGGTGGTCAATCTAGAAACTTTCTAGCGGCCCTTGATGTAACCACAGGTCAGGCTACCGACTGGAATCCCAACTCTAATAATGCAGTTAACACTTTAGCAATTGCTGATAATGTGGTCTATGTGGGAGGATACTTCAATAGAATAGGTGATCAATTCAGAAATTTAGTAGCAGCCCTTGATATAACCACAGGTCAGGCTACCAGCTGGAATCCTAATGTAAATGATGGTAGTTATATTCATACCCTAGCTGTATCAAGAAATGTAGTTTATATCGGAGGAGGCTTTACTGGTATAGGTGGTAAAACTAGAAACAATCTAGCAGCCCTTGATATAATCACCGGCCAGGTTACCGATTGGAATCCTAATTCTAGTAATAAAGTTAATACTCTTTCCATTGTTGATAATGTGATCTATGCTGGTGGTGAGTTTACTACTATAGGTGGTCAAACGAGGAATAGTTTAGCAGCCCTTAATGCTACCACTGGCCAAGTTACCGACTGGAATCCTAATCCAAATCTTAGAGTTAATACTCTTTCCATTGCTGGAAATGCGGTCTATGCCGGAGGTGATTTTACAAGTATATGTGGTGAGACCAGAATTGGTTTAGCAGCCCTTAATGCTACCACTGGCCAAGTTACCGACTGGAATCCTAATCCAAAAAATGGTAATGTTCATGCCCTGGCTGTTTCAAATAATCTGGTTTATATAGGAGGGACATTCACTAGCATTGGTGGTCAACCAAGGAATAACTTAGCAGTTTTTGATGCAACAACAGGTCAGATTACCGGCTGGAACCCTGATCCAGACTCTTGGATTTATGCTATAGCTGTGTCAAGAAGCTTGGTCTATGTGGGAGGATACTTCAACAGGTTAGGTGGCCAATCCAGAAACTATTTAGCTGCTCTTGATGCTACCACAGGTCAGCCTACCGACTGGAACCCTGATCCAAATAATGTAATTCGACAACTGGTTATTGCTGAGAATGTAGTCTATGTCGCAGGAGACTTCATTAGAATAGGCGGCCAAATGAGAAATCGTTTAGCTGCTCTTGATGCTACCACCGGCCAGGCTACCGATTGGAATCCTGATCCAAATCATAGTGTTAATACTCTTTCCATCGCTGGAAATGTGGTCTATGTCGGAGGATTCTTCAGTAGAATAGGTGGTCAATCCAGAAACTATTTAGCTGCTCTTGATGCTACCACAAGTCATGCTACAAACTGGAACCCTAATCCAAACTCTTGGATAAAAGTTATAGCTGTATCGGGAAACCTGGTCTATACCGGAGGTGATTTTACTAGTATAGGCGGCCAATCCAGAGTTGGTTTTTCTGCTCTTGATGCTACTACTGGACAGGTTACCACCTGGAATCCTAATCCAAACGGTGGCATTGGTAGTCTTCTTGTGTCAGGAAATGTTATCTATGGTGGAGGAGCATTTACCAAAATTGGTGGCCAACCCAGAAAGAATTTCGTAGCATTTGGGCGACCCCTATCCGAGTCTAACCTTATAAAAGGCAGTATCTATGAAGATACTAACGGCGATTGTGTCAAGAATAGCAATGAAAAAGGAATAGCTAATAGAGTGGTTGTGGCTCAGCCTGGAAATTACTTTACTTCCAGTGATTCTTTAGGAAATTATACACTTAAGGTAGATGCTGACAGTTATACAGTTGGACAAGTAATCCAGGCGGATAAAGCCAACCTTATCAAACAAGTATGTCCGGTAAATCCTATTACGCATACTATTCATTTTACGGGTTCTGCTGATACTGTCACCGGTAAAGACTTTGCTAATCAAACTACGCTTCAATCACTTCTTACGGTGAGTGTTTCGTCGAATCGCAGAAGAAGGTGTATGACCAACATGACTACAGTCTCATATTGTAACAGCGGTACAGCAGGAGCAGAAAACACCAAAGTACATGTAAAGCTCCCGGAGTATGTCGTCTTAAAAAGTGCTAATATCCCATATACGCTAGACAAAGAGGGTAATTATGTTTTCAGTATTGGATCTTTAGCTGCTAATGCTTGTGGAAGTATTAGTATTCAGGATTCAGTGATTTGTGGTAATTCTTCTATTCGTAATCTCACCCAATGTACCAAAGCCTGGATCACGCCAGCTAATAGCAGAACGCCTTCCGGAAACTGGGATCAGTCAGATATTAGTTTGAAAGCCAAATGTTTGGATAATGGCAGGGTACGCTTAGGTATGTATAATATGGGTACTGGTCATATGGCCGATAGCACCGCTTTCAGGATTTATCTGGATGCTCAGCTTGTGTTTACAGCCAATTATAAGCTTAGTAAGGGAGACAGCCTGATCTTGCAAGTTCCTGCCAATGGCCGGACAGTTAGATTAGAAGCCGATCAACATCCCCATCACCCTTCAAGAAAACAAAGTTTTATTACAATTGAAGCCTGTGGAACGCATGGTGATGGCACAGTTAGCAAAGGCTATGTAAATCAGCAAACCCAAGAGGAGGAAGAACCTGAAATAGCTACAGAATGCCTGCCTATTATTGATTCCTATGATCCCAATGATAAAGCCGTTTCTCCGCAAGGTGTTACAGAAAACCATTATACGCCTACCGGTAAAGCCTTAGATTACACTGTACGTTTTCAAAATACAGGAACAGATGTAGCCTACAAAGTAGTAGTAGTAGATACCTTATCCTCCGACCTGGATATAAGCACATTGCAAGTAGGAACGGTTTCTCATGGGTATAAAATGAGTGTGTCCGGCAAAGGTAAACCAGTGCTTACATTTACTTTCGATAACATTCTCCTGCCTGATAGCACCAGAGATCAATTAGGGAGCAATGGATTTATAAAATTTAGTATCAAACCAAAAGCTGATCTGCCGGAGAAAACCATTATAGAGAATTATGCAGACATCTTCTTTGATTTTAATGAGCCGATCCGAACCAATACGGTGTTTAACTCCATTTATGATCTGCCGCCAGTTGTAGTAGAATCAACCAAATTAGATCAAAGTATCATTTGTCAAACAACTAATACTACTATTCAAGCAGGCATAAGCCGATCAATGTGTGTCCAAGATACTGTAGTGATGCAAGCCATAGCGCCATTGGTAGGGAAAGGCCGATGGAAACTAGTGCGTGGAAAAGGTGTCTTCCAAGATCGGGAAAGCGCCACTACACTTATCTCCGGCTTAGCCTATGGAGAAAATGTATTTGAATGGAGTATTGCTGCTAATTCTTGCGGCAGTGATTCTCTAAGAAGTCTAGTGAAGATCACTCGAAATAAAAAACCGGAAATTAATATCCTATTATTGGATAGCATTTGCGGACAAGGCTCTGTTAACATCGAGGTAAGTGGAAGCAGCAAAGGAGACTATAACTGGTACGCAGCCCAAGATACATCCGTGGTGATTGGGAAGGAAGCCATATTTACTACACCTGTACTTTCTTCCTCTACCACTTACTATGTAGCGGCTGTTGAAGAAGGCTGTGAAAGTGTAAAAGTACCAGTACGAGTTGCAGTTCATAAAATCCCTGCTAGGCCGGTCATTACATTAGTAGGGGATAGTTTAGTCTCTTCAATCGTGGCCTCTAGTTATGAATGGTATCTTAATGGTAGTAAGCTGGAAGTAAATAGCCGGAAAATCGAGGCAAAAGAGAATGGTATGTATACAATCAAAGTTATAGAAGGTGCTTGTACTTCTAAGTTGTCTGAGCCTTATACCTATGAGAAAGTGCCTACAGGTATAGATGAGCAGGCTTCACAGCTAGAAATTTATCCTAACCCAACGACCGGTTTTGTATATATCATAATTCCTGCAAGTGTTAAAGCGCAGGTAAGTTTACAGGATGGCATGGGAAGAAAACTACTTACTAAAAGTATCCTGAGTAATGGTGGCCAAACGGAAATACCTCTACAGGGAATCAAACCAGGTATGTATGTTCTAATCATAGAAACTCAAGGGAGCCTCTGCATGAAAAAACTACTTGTTAAGTAGTATGAATATTGGAAATCAATTGATTTTTCCTTGATTTATCCTTGACCTTTCTTTTCCTGTTTTCCCTTGTTACTTGACAACTGTCAAGGTTTTGTTTGCTTATCCTTGACTTATCCTTGACTATTTAGAACTACTTTCGTGATACAATTATGCCCTCTTCTGTAGTTATATATTTCTGATTTTTACTACTGATCTTATCAGGAATGGTCAATTCTAATAAATTAGCTTGAACCAGTGGAATAATGTATTTGCGATAATAAAAAGCATTAGATTTTACTCCTATATATTCTAATATCTCACTTCTGCTATGAGGTGTTTTACATAAGGCGAGAATACGCCTGGCAAGAGTAATATCATCTTTATCAGTAAATGGTAAAGGTACAGAAGGCAAGAAACTTCTATGTATAGGCAGTGTCACCAGAAAATAAGTTCTGCTATCATCTGTTTCAAAAACCGGATTGGGTGAGCCATTATTACTCATGGCTCTACGAATTTTAGGTATACCTGTACCCCTTCCTTCAGTTAATCTCAATTCCTTCAAAAAATCTCCAATTCGTCTGTTTCTATAGCTTCTGGCTACTACTCTGTCTTTCTTTAGATCTTCATTATCAACCGGAGGAATTGGCCCAGGAAACGAGAGGATTTCAATTTTGTCATGCCTAATGTTTACTTCTACCGGATCTTGTAGCTCATAGCTACGGTGAAAAATGGCATTCGCCAATGCCTCTTCTATGGCAGCAAAAGGATAATTATAAAACCGCTGAGCTTCAGCCTGATTTTCAACTTTTCTTATCCGTTGGGCAATTACAGTATTTTGGATATGTTTCAGTGCATCTCGAAGCTGAACATGAACAGGACCTTCAAAAATACGTTCTTCCATTTCGTCTCCTATGGAATCAATATAAGTTACCACATCAATTCTGGCGCCTTTAAAAAACTTTATAGGATGCTCATTAAATAAGAGTAGTCCTACATTAACAGGCCTTAGATACTCAGATGAGCCTTTTAAAACTTGTAACTGCTGACATAGCTCATGGAAAGGGATATTAGTAGCTCTCTGGTAAAGCTCACTGCCAACATCTTTTAAAAATGACTGGATTAAAGGGAATTTCAAATCCTCTATAGAAGCAGTATGATTAATTCTATCATCGAAAGGAATCCGGTTGGCTAATTCATATAACTGACGCTCCTCATCCGGATTGGCTTTTACCGTATTGGAACCTTTTCTTATGTAGTAATTATATATAGGATTGAGGACAATATTTTTAGGACACTTATAGGGCCGGTTGTCACCTCCCGTTGCCCACAAAACTAAAATATGCTTACCTTGATAAACCTCTACTGAGGAAACGGGAAAGTATTCCGGCACAATCCGCTTGCTGATCTCAAATAACTTCTTTTGACAGGCATCCACCTGATCTGGTAAAAGTCCTTTGGGAGGTAAAATAGGCATACCATTGTGTTCTTCAATTCCAACAATTACATAACCCCCTCCCAGGTTATGAAAATCATTAGCAAAGGCACAAAGTGTGTGCATAATATCTTCCGGATTCCATGATGCTTTAAATTCAATACGTTCACTTTCAACAGTGGTTGCGTTGATTAAATCATTTAAATTAATAGGCAAGCCCGGCATAGATTAATATAGGTAATAGATTTGGGTATTTACTGAACGAGTAAAAAAGCCTCTTTATTCAATCGCCTGTGCAGACTCTTTCTTCTTTGTTTTTGGCTTTTCTTTGGCAAATAAACCGGCTGTATACTTCTCGTATAGTTCAAACAGAAATTCCATACGCTTGGCCTCCGATACAAAAGCCTGCGGACGGTAGCATAAATCAACTGCCTTATCTAATTCCTGGTGTGCTTTTACTAATATGGGGGGCATAGTAAGCGAATCATATAAATCAGCAAGGGAACTATCCGGAAAGGCTTTACGGGCATCCAATACTTTTTGAGCAGCAGTTTCTATAGCTTTAATTTGTTTTTCGTTTGGGCTTTCTGGCCAGGGGAAGTTGTTATAGACTAGCACATTAGAATATCTAAAATCACTTTTGATTCTACCACAGATATGCCTAATCCATACATTATGCATTTCTGAAGTTAAAATTCCAAAATGGAATAAAGCTGCATTTGGTAAAGCTGTACAAGAATCGCTGACAATTATTTCAGGCTCAAAGAAGCCAAAAGGAATGTATTTTCTTGATTCAGAAGAATGGCGAGGAATAATTATATATGAGCTTTTTGGTTGGCGGATTTCAGAAAATAACATTGGAGTAGCGGCCTGTTTTTTTACTGATTCCTTTGTACTTAATGCTCTAAAATTTTTAATGTTTTCTAAACGTTTGAGAACAAATGGCATCTTTTTCAACTCATCTGGTGTTATATTTTCTAACCATAAACACCATCGATTTTGCCCATTCAAAAACTGGTGGCTGCTTAAAACTGGTTTTATATATTTTATTGCATTTGGCTCTTTCTGAATAAACAACTCTTTTTCATCATCAGAAAAGAAGAAATTGCCATCATCAACAGGCTTACTTCCATAAATCATTTTAGGTACATTATTTAATGGAATTGTTCTTCCTAAGATAACTAAGTCTTTTCCTTCAACCAGATAGGGATTAATATTCTTAGCTTTTAATTCGTGGGGTTCTGCTTTTATATTTTCATACTCATAAATGTATTTTTCATTTATATCAAAATTTGCAAAGCCAATAATTACAACATGAACAGCGGCATTGCCTCTGGCTTCATTTTTCCAATTAAAAGTCCGATGAGCAAAATGAATTTTAACTTTATATTTAGAAAATAACTCATTCCATAAAATGCCGACTTGTTCGCCCTGGACAATAGAATTAGTAGAAACAAAAGCTGCTTTAATAGTAGTATCTTGAATATACCGGGCTGCTTTTATATACCAGGCTGTTACATAATCCAGCACACCGGCTCCATCCACTTTAATAAAAACCTTGTCCATATCTGCCTTTTGTACAGCATTCTGATTCGACTTACCCACAAACGGTGGATTACCAAGAATATATGTCAGTTGATTTTTCGGCACTATACTTTCCCAATCCAGTCGCAGGGCATTGCCATGCGTGATGTTAGCCGATTTCTTTAGTGGCAAACGGGCGAAGTACTGGCCAAACTCCACACTAATCTGCATGTTCATCTGGTGGTCTATCAGCCACATGGCAACTTCGGCAATACGGGCCGGAAATTCTTCATATTCTATCCCATACACCATATCTACATCCAGCCAGATAATATCGCTCACATTCAGCCAGCCTTGTCCGCTTTTATTTAAAGCCCGTAGAATTTCTATTTCTAACAGACGTAGCTCCCGATAGGTAATTACCAGGAAGTTGCCACAGCCACAAGCCGGATCAAGAAATTTTAGGGTGCTGAGTTTCTTATGAAATTCAGTAAGCTTGTTCCTATTGGTTTTGATACTCTCAAACTCCCGCCATAATTCATCCAGAAACAGCGGTTTAATAAGCTTGAGAATATTCTTTTCAGAGGTATAATGGGCACCAAGGTTACGGCGTTCTATAGGGTTCATTACACTCTGGAAAAGAGAGCCAAAAATAGCAGGAGAAATTTTGCTCCAGTCCAGGGCACAGCAATGCAGCAGCAGTTCTCGCATTTTACTATCGAAAGAAGCTGGCGGCAGGTATTCGGCAAACAGCTTTCCATTTACATAGGGAAACTGGTTGAGGTGCTCATCTATGTTTTTTAAGCGTTTCTGTTGAGGGGTATTCAGAATGTGAAACAATTGAGCCAGGTGAGCGGCCAGGTCAGAGCCATCTTCATTGGTTTTCCTTTCAATATAATCCTGAAACAATCTTTTCTCAAAGATGCTTGTATCTTCAGCAAACAGGCAAAATAGTATACGTACTAAATACACCTCCAGCTCATGTCCTTCATAGCCTATTTCTTTCAAACGGTCATGTAGCTTACCCATACGCTCGGCAGCCAGTATATTTACCGGATCTTCAGATTTATAGCTCTTAGTTTGATACCCTAGAATAAAGCCGAATAGCTTTACATTCTGATAGAGGTCTTTTAACAGGAATTCCTGATGTGTGCCTTCTTCAAGGTCATAAAGCCGGAAGCGCTCAAAATCAGAAACGAGAATGTATTTAGGAAGATCGTACTCTTTTAGGCCGGGAAAATAATTAATGGCCTGTTGATAAGCTTTATCCAGATTTTTGCCCCGGCTCTTCATCTCCACCAGAATTACCCCTTTCCAGAGCAAATCAATATACCCATCAGCCTGACTCAGTTTCTTTACTTTGTGTTCAAAGGTAGAAACACGCTTACTGCTGATGCCAAAAATGTTAAAAAACTCAACTAAGAAAGGTTTGGCATCTGCTTCTTCTCGTTCTGTATCCTGCCATTCTTTAGAGAACCGTATAGCACGGTCTTTTATTTCGTTCCAGCTTAATGCCATTATTAAATTTTAATTAATTATAGTGAGAGAATTATATGTACTATAGAATCCTAAAAAATATATTCGATCTGGAGGTTTGTAGAGAAGAAGAAAGCAATAATTTTTCGACTGTTATTCTAAACCTTGCCATTTTTTAATATGTCTTTTGTCCTATGGCTGGCTCTTAAATAATTATTTTTATTTGTTAAGCTTTGATATTTACTACTGTATATTTCTTTTTTTAAATTCTTTTAATGCTCTATTATAAGAACCTTGGTTTTTTTTATGAAATAATTTCCAATTGTAACTAAGATTATATTTCTCCTCTAACTCTTGGTCTATTAGTCCTAAATCTAGGAATATACGAGAGGGGCCAATTTCTTCAAAAATGAATTTTAATATTTTATCTTTAGCTTTAGGAGTAACAAATCCTAAAGTATCGTATTCTTTCTTGCCATCTTTTTCTACTTCCCCACTCATAAAATGTTCTAAAAGCTCTGGTTCATTATATTTTTCAGCATACTTTTTAGCTTTTTCGGGAGTATCAATTAAAACTTCATAATGTTCTCTAAATATGTCGAATAATCTATCAAAATAAGCTGTAAAATAGACTTTGATTGCATCAATGAGACCTTTTCTATCCTGTAATTGTTCTTCTAGTTCTTTTACTCTTTTTTCTAATTGCTTCACCTTTTCTGATTCTTCCTTATTACTAGCAGGATTATCGTAATTTATAAGCTCAGCTACACTTATATCAAATACTTTTGCTATTTGGTCTATTTGTTCTAAAGTTAATTTGTTTCCTCTCTTTTCTAGTCTTGGATAATTTGAACGCTCAATTCCTATTTTATCAGCTACTTCAGCTTGAGTCAATCTTCTAGCTTTTCTTATTGCAGCAATATTTTTTGAAACATCCATTCCCAAAAATATAATAACATTTGATAGTATTAGTTATAAAATAATTATAATAAATGAATAAATAATTATTACATAATGCATATATTTTTATAAATTTGTTATAAAATAATTATAATAATTATGAAAATAGATATGGATAGACCTAAGAAGACAATAGCTGAAGCTATTGAAGAGAAACAATTACCAGGTACTGCTTGGAAACCTACCAAAGAGCTTTATAAAAAAATTGGTATCAATCAGAAGCGGTTTGGGCTGATTTTAAAGGGCAAGATAAGGCCTTATGCAGATGAGATAACTACAATTGCAGAGTATTTCAAACTCGATAAATCACAACTATTCTAGCCGCCAGCCAAGCGATATGAAAGCCGATGTTTATTTAAATACAAACTTGAGTTTAGAACTCAGGGAGAAAATGCTTGCTCAAATTAACAAAGCCTTACCCGACGAGATGTTTGAAATACTTGTAAAAGTAAAAGGTTCCTGGCTCGTCCGCAATGAGCTAGCAGAAACTTGGAAGCAGTTGCGGGGTAAACCGGATTGGGTAATTGATGATGACTTTTCTGATTATCTAACGCTTCACCAGGCAGAGAGCCTAGGATTAATTCCGAAACCAAGCAATTAAAATTTATGAAACAAGCAAAAAAAAGCCCCCAGGCGCCAGATGCTATGGAGGCAAAGAATGAGTCTGTAGCTGCTATCCGCCAAGACAAACAGCTAAAGCATAAAGTTACAAATTTCCGCACAAGCAATATAGTGATGCCTGTACTTTTTCACATAAGACACAATAAAAGAGACAAAACAAAAAAGGTACTATTTATTGCTGTATCACAGTAAAAGTAAAACGCTACGATTTTACTACAAGCATCAAATTATATGCCCAGGGATGCAGACCCAAAACTTGTCATTAGATAACAAAAGCGGGTAATCCAAAAATTGCATGCCTGCTTTGAAAAACAGCAGAACGCAATAAAATTTATGAGCGTGATAATCAGCTACTGAAAGATAAAGTTCGGAAGCTGGAAAGGCTCCTGTTTTTCTACAATTAACAAACAAAACCGCACCTTCTACTTGGTGTGGTTCTCCATTTATAACTTATCATCTAAATAGTTTAAAATGAATCAATCCAACGGAAAAGATGAAATTCAGCCATGGGAAGTAGAGCAGTATAAAAAACATAAGTTTTATGAAAAAGATAACTGTCTGTACACACTTAAATTTAATTCAGATCAGCCCTCCAGAAAGCAAATAAGTAATTTTAGTATATCTGTTCTTTACTTTATTAAAGGACATGATCAGTCTCAAAGAGTAATTAAACTTAAAAATCAGCCCGGGGTTGAATCCATACTTACTATTAATAGTGATAAACTTGCTTCAGTAGCTGAATTCACTAAGTTCCTGGAAAGAGAGGGTAACTTTATTTTTTATGGTTCAGCTTTGGATCTCACGCACATTAAAATCAAACTTTTTAATGATGAGAAACGAGCCACGCAAATCACTGTATTAGGCCAGCATACCCGAGAAGACTTTTTTACTTTTTGTAATGGCATCTGGCAGAAAGGTAAGTTTTACCCAGCTGATCAGTACGGCATTATAAACCTGGGAAATAAACATTTTCATATTCCTTATGCCAGTTCCATTTTAAAAGAAGATGACAGCTCTGAAGAGGATAAGCAAAATGAGAATTACATCAGATTCACTTACAAAGACTCATCAGTCACTTTCAAGCAATGGTCTTCAAAATTTGCCCAAGTGTATAGTTATAATGGCCAGGTTGCACTGGCTTTTGCTATTGCTGCTATCTTCAGAGACATCATATTTGATGAATTAGGCTTCTTTCCCATCCTGGACAACTTTGGCCAGCCTCAAACCGGAAAGAGTACACTTATGGAATCTTTGCTCTATCTGTTTGGGGAGAAACAACCAAGAATAAGTCTAGCATCAGGCACTTCTACACCCAAAGCTATTACCCGCACAATGGGCCAGTTCAGAAATGCGCTGATTTTTATAGATGAATATAAAAACAGAGATGAACTACTGAAAATTGCAGAAACCTTGAAAGGTATGTATGATGGTACGGGCAGTTTAAATGCAGCTTTTACTAATGATAGCCGCACCCGCACCAATAAAATATTAAGTAGTGTACTACTTGCAGGCCAGGATCTCCCTAACCTGGACCCGGCTCTGTTTACCAGATGCATCCTGCTTGATTTTACAGAGAAGAAGTTCAATGATGAGTCAATGAATCAGCTTAAAGCATTACAGCAGGAGGGATTAACCTTTGTGCTCACACAAATCCTGGAGATACGATCATATTTTAAGGATAAATTCAAAGAAGTATTTGAGCATGAATACAGAGAGCTGAGCAAAAATCTACTGGCTCATCAGTATCCAGACCGGCTGCTAAAGAATTATACCATTCTATTAGCCTGTGTAGAAATTACAAATAAACATTTACAAAGGCTCCCATTTGAGAAAACTGATTTTGAGAATTTAGTTAAGAAAAGAATTAAGGAGCAAAACAGCCTGATGAACAGTACAGATGATCTGAAGGCATTTTTTGATGTAGTACAATTCCTTTATGAACAAGGCAAAATCACGGAAGAAAAAGATTTTTGTTTTAGTAAAGGAGATGGTGGAAAAAGGCTTTATCTGTATATGATCTCCATTCACCCATTGTATCTGGAAGCCAAACGCAGGCAAGGGGGCAAAACCTTGGATAAAGGGACATTGGAACTTTATATAAAAGCACAGAAAGATATATTCATCAAGCAGGGAAATGCAAAGTTTCAAAGCACGATAGATAAAAAATACGACCAGAAACATTGTGTGCACCTGCATGTGGAACCACTCACGCAAAGGTATGAACTGTGGCTGGGGCGTAATACAAATTTAGAAGAAAACCAAGAAATAGATTCAAGCGCTGAGGGGCCTGCCATGCTCAGTTATGAGCAATCTCTACAAGAATCTGTTTTTTTCATCCAACCATCCAACCTTCCAACCAGACATAACTGAATAAATATAAATAATTGATATATAATATGTTATATTCTTTAACTATATCTATTTCTTACTTTCTGGTTGGATCTGGTTGGATTTTTAGCCTCCAGGTTGGATTTGAAAAGAGTAGCCTAGTTGGATAGTTGGTTCTCTGGCTGGACGTAAGTATTCTGATTATCAGTCTGGTTGGGAGGTTGGATAGTTGGATAGCCAATACCCAGATATCATATAATAAGGCAGGTAAATATCTTGTTCCTTTTATTACTTTTTCTATTTTTCCACACGCCCCCCCATTGGGGTAAAAAATAAATAAAAGATGCATAGTCAACTTACTAAGAGAATTATTGAAAGGTATATTTCTGCCTTTGGAGCAAAAGAGTATTTGATCCAGTTAACTCATCTGGACCGAAAGAAATATGTTCCTATTCGGATCTGCTATGAGCCGGAGGCATTGCTGAGAAGCACTGACTTTTTGAAGTATAAAAACTTACTGGGCTATAATGTGTATTGCCGGCCAGTAGGTTATGAATATATCCTATTGGATGATCTAAAAAGAGAAGTGTTTCCGGATCTGGAAATCATAAAGCCTTGTCTGTGGATGGAAACCAGCCCGGATAATTTCCAGGCGTTTGTTACACTCTCCCAGGCGCCGGAAAACAGAGAACAAGCTTTAGAAATATGTAGGCATCTGGCCTACCGGTTCGGAGCAGATCCTGGCAGCGCTGAACCAGACCATGTTGGCAGATTGCCTGGTTTTACAAACCGGAAAGAAAAATATAGAGACGAAAAAGGATTTTACCCATTTGTCAAACTGCATCAAGCAGAAAAGCGGATCTCTTCATTTTTACCCCAATGGGGGGCGTGTGCCCAGACTACTTCCATCCATAATGTTCCACCAAGAAATGAAGAGGATCGAAGCAGAAGGGATTTTAATTATGTCTGTATGCTATTAAGGCAAGGTAGAACAGAAGACTTTATACGGGAAGCTTTATACAGCTACAGCAGTAAAGCCAAGCAGAGAGGCGACAAATATGTTTCGATGACAATCAAGAATGCGAGAAAAGTTATATGGCATTGAAACGCCTCTACTGACTTAAAATACTTTTATTCACTTCAGGCTTCTATCCACTTCAAACCCTTAAATGTTATGATTCACTATTCGATTTATGAAAGATTTAAAGTTTTAAAACTTAGACCTACCCATCAAGCGATGTGGCAGGTAGGCTTACTCGTGCGGGACTTATATGTCCATACGTTTGGAGTAAAGCCTGAAAAAAGAAGTGTCATGCTGAATGACAAATACATGGAGGTAAATGTTTATCCGGAGAGCTTTATTGGGAAAGTAGATGAGCAGATAAAACTTTACTGTGCATCCCATCAGCTGCTACAATCAAACACGACAAAAGCCGCCCAGCCTAAAACGGCAGCTGTAGCACAAGCAACCGCTTACAAGAGGCAAGAACGACCGGTTAAACCACCAGAAAAGCTTTCAGGGTCAAATGCAGCTGATGACAGGCCCCATGCTGATTCAAGCACAGATCCTGCTGTGGGCCATCCATCCGGATCTTCAGCAAAAAGAGAACGAAAACGTATCACAGTGAAAAAAATAGAGCCTATTATGGATAAGTATAAAAAATAGAACGGCTATTTAACACTTTCGTGCAATTTATAACAGCTATCTGGCTTGTAGTATACAAAAGTGTAAGCAGAAGCTGACTGCTACGCTGTACAGCCAACCATACCCCTGTCAAAAGCTATGCTAACTCATGGAAGAGTTCAGTAAAAATATCCCGAACTCTCGCCACTAACGCTGGAGCTACTTTTGGCGCTAGCTTTTGGTAATCAGCTACTAGCGGAGAAAATATAGCACTAGCACATTGCGAGAGTTCGCAATCCTGCAAGATCGAATCAGGCACTGTTTTTTTTGCAAGACAGGTGTTTACTTAACAGCTAATCTTTAATTCCTATCCGGCTAGTATTAAAAGTTATATCCGGCCTTATCTCACACTGGAATCCTGCTACCGCAGCAATCTGGAGCCGTACTACGGAATTGTAGTACAGAAACACTACAAAGTCGTAGTACGGGAAAAAACCGCACTACGGAATCAGCACGGAATGACTCTTGTTAATGACTGATTATGAGTTAATAGTAACTTTTCCGTAGTACGACTTCGGGGTAAGGCCGTACTACGATTCCGTAGTGATGTCCACTACGAAATCGTAGTGATTCAGGCGGAAATTATAGGGAAGCCCGGCGCAAGTCGGTTGGAAATTTATGAGCATAGCATTGTTTAATTATAGGTCTAATATGCTAAAAATAGCAAGATAAACAGCTTATTTGCTTTCTTGCTGTAAAAAAAGCTTTCTATTATGTAATTCTATATAAGCCTGTAGCTCATTTTTGCTGCCAGACTTTGCCCTTACTTGCTTTTTTTGCATTTCAATCCATTCCTTTACAACCTTGGGCTAAAAAACAAGGTATCTGCTCTTTATAGGTAGAATAAAGGTGCATATTTGCACCATTCTGATGCAAACGACAGGTATTTATGCTAGTGTATTTTTCTGTAACCAATTTCAAAGCTTTTAAAGCTGAAATTACTTTCAGCTTAGTAGCCAAAAACTATAGTAAAGGCAAACCGGCAGCAGCTGTTCATCCGGTAAGTGAGTTGAAGATAGACTTGTTGAAAAGTGCTGCTATATTGGGGGCCAATGGCAGTGGTAAAAGTAAGCTTTTGGAAGCTTTGCTCTGCATGAAGCAATTAGTTATGGGTGCTTCTGAAAAGGCAGGCACGAAGATAGAACCGGTTCCTTTTCAATGGCACACAGAGACTCAGCATAGTCCGACTGAATTTGAAGTGACATTTATCCATACAAAAGAACTCTTTCGCTATGGCTTTGCAATCAAACAAGGCATTGTCATAGAAGAATGGCTCTATCATCGTGGAAAAACAAAAGAAGTAGAAGTCTTTTATAGAAAGGGGCAGAAATTCAATATACATGCCCGCTCTTTCAGCAAAGGCAAGCGTTTAGCCAAGGAAGGATTTATCCGGGAGAATGCCCTCTTGCTTTCGGTGGCTGCTCAATTCAATGAACAGCTGGCAACTAAAGTGCTTTCCTGGTTTACTAATGTGCATATCCTCTTCCAAACAGAGACGCTGGCACATTTACCAAGCAATACAGACAAACAAGCACAGGAGAAGCGCTTAGCCTTTCTGCAAGCAGCAGATACAGGCATTGAAGCGGTTAATTTCACAGATCCATCACAGGCAGGCACTACACATAAGCTTTCTTCGCTAGTTATTACTCATCGCAAGTATGATGCAAATAATCAGCCTGTAGGGGATACCCCCTTATCAATGGAGGAAGAATCTTTGGGCACCAAGAAATTGGCTGTTTTAGCAGAAGCCTTACTAGCCACACTTGAGCAGGGCAGCATCCTAGTGATTGATGACTTAGATGCCTATCTGCATCCTAACCTGGTTATTGAAATTGTCTCCCTGTTCCACAACCACGCATTTAATCCCCACCATGCCCAGCTGATTTTCACCACTCATGCTAGTTCGCTATTGCAGGCAGAGCTATTGAGAAAGGATCAGATCTACTTTACGGAAAAAGATGTCTATGGAGTAGCCCGGTTATTTTCCCTGGCCCATTTCAAAGATGAACGCAAAAAGGCAAACTTTCAGCAGCGTTATTTGCAAGGCTATTATGGGGCCATTCCATCGCTGGATCAATTTGACCACATGATTGCTACTCAAGTGTTGGAGAAGTAATAGAGAAATTAAGAAAATGGATTTATAGATTGAAGGTCGGTAATTTCATTCCTGCTTACATCAGTAAGAAGTATGTATGCTTCATGTATCCTTAATGGGAAAAGTGTATCATACTTGCCGAAAATTTCGGATTCCGTGAAAAATTTCGGACGTAACTTGGTGGTTTTTATTGAATTAAAAGCGAAAATTATCTCGGAATCTGAAAGAAATATGATGTAAATTGAATATAGTTTCAATTGAAACGGATTAATATTTTGGTTCAGATTTGTGTAAAAAACTTGCAAGAAAAAGGCAGAAAATAACAGGTTTGGAAAAATAGATAGGCTTTTATGTAATTGTTTTGCGTTTTAGGGTACCAAAGAGTAGCTTTAATGAATACTATTGGAAGGAGGAACTCTGAACATGAAAAACCATATGGGTGGTCCATACAAGTGGAAGTCTTTAAAAATTCACTCTCCAGATGATGTAGTAAAAGCTGGTGGGGCAGATGCCTATGCTAGACAGATAGGGCATATACCAGCAAAAGAGTGGCCTACCATAGATTTTACAGATGAAGAGTGGGCCCAAATAGAGGAAATGATGAAAAATGATAAATAGGGTGGCCATTATGAAAAAATCTAATATCACCTTTGGAACCTTAAAAGGTAAGCTCATAGTAGCTAGTGATTGTTGGGATGATGATTTAAAGGATACAGAGCAAAAAAAGTCTAAAAAGCTGACTTCCAAAATTAAAAAGGGGTGAAAGAAGTAAAACTCATAGATGAAGGAAAACTATCAAAAATCAGTTTCTGATTTAGTAGAAGAATTGGAAGAGAAAGAGTTATCAGATAGATCAAACTATGCTCCAGCAGATTCAACTTGCTTTTTATACCGTTTCACGCTTGACATACTGATCCCTGTCAGATCTACTATCTCATTTACAGAAAGCCCTCTTTCAAGAGCCTTTTTTACTTTCAAAAAGTTTTCGTTATTTATTCCTTTAGGACGACCTATATGTTTTCCTTTTGCTGCAGCTAACAGTTGTCCAGCTCGGGTTTTTTCTAAGATGCTCTCCCGATCGTACTCGGCTAAAGCGGCAAAAATATGCAGCACCATTTTTCCTGCAGGTGTTGTGCTGTCAACTCCTAGATCTAAGGCTTTGAAATGGATACCTTTGGTTGCAAAATCTCCAACCAGTTTAATCAAATGATCCCGACTTCTACCCAATCTAAAAAATCGGGCAACCATTATCGTATCTCCTTTTCTTAACCGGCTCATCATTTCATCTAATGCCGGTCTACTAGTACTTACTCCACTGATCTTGTCTTGGAAGATTTCATCACACCCAGCTTTCTCCAAGGCTTCTAGTTGGGTGTCTAAGTTCTGGTCAAGGGTTGAAACTCGGGCGTAGCCAAAAACTTTATTCATAATGGTCAAAAAGTTGGTGTCACAAATATAATTGTCTTTTTCTTTTTGGACTTACTTTTTGACCCCTGTTTTGACTGCTTTTTCAGAAAAACTGAAGGAAAGAGCCAGGGTTCAGAAAGTTATGACTTTGTGGCCCTTATTTTACTATGCTATTAGCAAGGCGCTGTTAGTTAAAGAATTCACAAAATGTATGTTCTTATTGATTTACCCTTCCTACCTATTAAGGATTAACCTTTGGAGTTAGGTGTATTTGTGATTTTTAACGAATACACCTAACTCCCTTCAGCAAACACACCTCCCTAGCATACTTGCTATCAATCATCTTATTCTGCGTTTTTCTTTCATTGCCATGATACGTATTCAAAAAATAGAGCAAGAAGGTAGTATTTTCATTGGTGTGTTTGTCCCTTATGAGGAGCAGGCCTTGGAAAAGATCCGGCAAATTCCTCAACGCCGTTGGGATCCAAGGCTCAGGTGCTGGCTGATTCCCTATCAAAAAGAAGCTTATGCACAATTAAAATCCTTTTTCCCCACTCTAACGGTGATAGGTCCGGGAGAAGTTGTAGCCCAACACAAGCAGACAAAATCCCTTGCTTTCCCTACTGTGGAAAACAGAACACTCATGCAAGATACACCTGGAGCAGATACACAGCTTTTTAAAGCCAGTAGTCAACCAGGCACTTCCCCGGTGAAAATAGCTTTTACCGGAAAAAAGATCATTCTGCAACTCAAAAAGCAGGAAACTGATATACGCTTTTTGCGCTCACTGCACTATGCCAGATGGGATAAAGGTACTTTTAGCTGGCTAGTGACCCAAACGCCCATCAATCAGGATCTGATCTACCGCTATTTTGGTGCCCGATTACAGCAGATAGACCTGGATTTGCCGCAAGAAGTGCCCACTTTAGTTGATTCCACAGCGGAAGTTTCTAAAGGGAATCTGATAGAAAAACAATCCCTTGGGCAAGATAGCAGCCCCTCTTGGAAGGATAATAAAAGAGGGCCAAGTTTGCCTGCTCCCTTTCCGGTAGTGGATAAGAATAAGCTGATCGTCGTGCATTATAAACAAGGCAGGGTCAGGCTCATCTTCCGCTTTGAACCAAGCCTGGTCACCTTAGTCAAAAGTTTTCCCTTCTATCATTGGGATGCCGACAACAAGTGGTGGAGTGTAGCTTTGTCCTCTTCGGTGATGAGCAGCCTGCAAGGCTATTGCCAAAGCCATGGATGGGTGTTAGAAGAGAAACAAGATGAAAGGCAGGCATTACTTGCTCAAAGAAAGGAAGCAGAAAAGCAACCTTATTTCCGGCAGGTGCCGGAAATATTTATAGAAAAGCTGACTTTGAAACGCTATAGTTATCAAACCATTAAGTCTTATAAAAATATGTTCAAGGAGTTTATTAATTATTATTCTACCCGTCCTATTGATGAAATCACTGAAAAAGAAATCCTGGCTTATCTCAGGTATCTGGTGCAGGAGCGAGCCGTTTCTGCCTCTTATCAAAATCAGGCTATTAATGCCATCAAGTTCTATTATGAACAGGTTCTCAATGGTAACCGCCGGTTTTACTATGTGGAACGCCCGGAAAAAGAAGAGGTATTGCCGGTGGTACTCAATGAAAAAGAGGTAGAATCTATTATTAATGCTCATACTAACCTAAAGCATAAATGTATCTTTCTTGTCTTGTATTCTGCCGGGCTGCGCATTGGAGAACTACTCAAGCTACAGCTAGGGGATATGGATTGGGAGCGTATGCAGATCCATATTAAAGGGGCCAAAGGGAAAAAAGACCGCATCACGCTTTTGTCAGAGAAAACAAAAAGTTATCTGCTGCAGTATCTGGAACTATATATGCCCAAAAATTATTTATTCGAGGGACCAACCGCAGGAAAACCCTATTCCTTAAGCAGTGTGCAGGTATTGTATAAAGAAGCTTGTGAAAAAGCCGGTATCCATAAAAGAGTCACCTTACATACCTTGCGTCATAGCTTTGCCACACATTTGTTAGAAAGAGGCACTGACTTGAGATATATTCAGGTTCTGTTAGGTCATAACTCACCCAAAACGACAGAGATCTATACCCATATCACCACTAAAGCTATGGCCGGAGTAAAAAGTCCGCTGGAATATTTGCAAGTGTGATGTTTTTTTAGCTACTTTAAAGTAAATGATACACACAGAAGGCACCTGAGCACAAGGCCACTCTTTAAAAAATAACCGTTCAGGTTACCTCATCACCACTTACTACTATAGAAGAAATACACACAACTAGCACCCAGTTGGGAGTACTGGTTTGTTATGCCCTATTGAAGAATAGACAATGAATTATGCGATGTATTTTGAGAGATCTAATAGAGAACACATCACATTAGATGAGTGGTTAAAAGCCATTGAGAGTATACCAGAATTGCAATTAGCAGGAATCACTAATAATAACTTTGAGGATTGGATAGGTTACTTCAAACATGCAGATGATTCAAAACAATTTCATCACAGAGAGGATAGAAAATACGATGCGGAGATTTATTCTAACAAAGAAACTAAATGGAAAAGAGTGTTTTACTGGGGTTTCTCAAAAAGTAAAAAGTGGGGCGTAATTAGATTCGAAGCTAATGATGATCCTTCCAACCCGGTCAATGTAGTGGCGGATAAAATAGCAGACTTGTTGGGAGCCAGAATAAGAGGCGAAGATTATACTTGGTATGAAGATTAAAAGATAAATCACAGGGCATAACACCTAACTCGACCGTCAACCGGCCTATTCTCAGCTCAGGGCTTAACACAAAGGCTCGGTATGCGGGAGTTTGTGGGCCATTGTAGGCAAGCAAAAATACTTAAATGAATAGAAGCAGGTTTCTTGTATTAAGGATTGGATTAATACTTACGATAGGGGTTGGATGTCAAAAAACATCTCCTCCGGAAACAATGATTTTTGGACCGGGACATCAAGACTATTCCAAACCAATTCAAAACGGGTACTTGCTCTATAGAAGTTCAGCTCATGAAGTTTTTGTTTCCCCAGAAACCTGGGGAGAGAATACTCCCAGGATACCCAGTGAAATAATTAGAATTAATCATTATAAAACTTTCGTTATAGCAGAAAGGCGAGTGGCAACAGTTCAAGAAAAGACTGATTATTGGATACTTAACACGAAAGTACCCACAGTATGGGGTGGAATGACAAAGGAAGAAATGAATAATAAAATGGATTCTTTACAGATTCCTACTTCGATTCAATTAATTGCGGTGGATGTATATTAAAAGCCTGCCTACAACACCAGGCAAACCGTTAACCGGCCCTTTCCCAGCACAGTGCTCCACCGCAGCGGGATCGGTCTCCGGTTGCCTTTGATTCGTTATGCTCAATATGAAAGATGGAAAAAATAAATCTTCAAAGTAAAACTAAAGCTGAGAAGGGAATAGCTGAAAAGTATTGGTTTGAGAATAGCGATATTGGATTGAGTAACACTTTGTTCCATCGTATTTGTATTCCTTTGACTCCCTTTGATTCTGGCCTTGAGTATGAATCGCAACCTGTAGAGACTGAAATAGTGATTGAATGGCTAAATTTAAAACTACAGAATCCAGATGAGTTAAATAATTTAACTATCACTAGTCAAGCCTATGAAGAATTAGAAGCATCTGTTTATATAGGTGGCGCTCATAATATGTGTGATGTTAAACGCTTAGAAATAACAAAAAAAGAAAATGATAACTACCTTGTCAAAGGCGAATTGCTAATTGATTTTCAGTCAGAAGGCGTAGGTGAAAATGAAGCTTTCAACTTTCAAACAGAAGTTAATTATCAAAAAGATTAAAATAAATGAGCATAACACCTAATTCACCTATCAGCGGCCCGTTCTAACCACAACCTTAACACAAGGGCTCGCCGACGGGAATTTGTGGTCCATTCTGTGCAAGTGAATAAAAACCCAATATGAGCTACTCAGAAAAGATACTAAACAACAAAACTGAATATCCTTTTGATAAATGGAGGACATACTTCTATGGAGACGAGGATGATGACGAGGAGGATGGTGGCATGGAGCAGTATACACCTGAGAACTGCGATAAAGCCCAACAAATCATGGATGACTTGCTCGAAGGTCTTATTGGGTTAGGTGAATCCGCTCCGGAACCTGCAAAAGTAGAATTATTCAGAATAGCCATTGAATCACTTAATGAATTGAATGATGAGACAGGTGGTAGTCTGATTGAGACAGTAGAGCGGGAAGAATTATGCGAACTCTTCGATAACATTTGCCTTAGTGCCGGATTGAACCCAAAGGACTACGCCGGAGGAGAAGGAATTGCCGATGTATGGCGTGATTGGTAGAGGACATGAAACTAAACAAAAATTAAGTAAAAAAGGAAAGACCTGCACAGAACACCAGTCAAGCCATTCAGCACGCTGCCAAAGCGCATTGCTGACGCAGAGGCGATGCCGCCGGTTGGCTTTGTTCCGTTGTAGCCAATTAAAGATTAATGATGAATATAACGTTAGGGGAAGTGATTACTATAATCTTTATGGCAGTTATGATGATACTTGCCCTATATCTCAATATTCTTTGGTATAAGATTAAAAGTATTTTAGAAGTCAATGGCTATAAAGTCAGTAATTTCCGTCACGTACAAGACTTACCAAACTTCGTTGAGTTAATTAAGAAGGAAGAAAGGGAGCAGCTAAAGGCTAAGTATAGGAAGATGCTGTGGCGATTGATTGGGGGACTATTATTGTTCCTCATTGGAGCAATAATAGCTTTTACTTATTGACTAACATTAACAGAAAAAGAACTGGCTACAACACCGCTCTGAGACGGCAACCGGGCTTACCTTACCACATAGCTCTACCGCCAAAGCCCCGGTTTGCGTCAGCGCTTGTTTCGTTGGTTGCAAAAAGGCCGGAGAAAGAGTTTGGGAAATGGCTTTATTCGTTTACAGCCAAAGACTACGAGTAGTAGTCAGGGATACTTGCCGAGCCGAAGCGCAAAACGGCTTTTGCAGGCTGAAGGCGAAGGGCAAGTAGCACGCTTTCTGAGATCGGCTTAGTGAAGAGAAGCAGAAAGCATTTGGCTGAAAACGAATAAGAGTTGAGATTTATTGTGTGGCCTGGCTAAAGGCTTGTGCTTTGTTCTCCGGCCCGTCTTTGGCAGAGAGTTTGAGAGAGTGAAGGAGCCAAAGACTTGTTTTTCCTTCTTTTTAGAGTTGCTGCGTAAAGCTGCTGGCTAAGGACGACAACAACTCCCCCAAGGAAGGCCTCAGCTCAGAGCTAAACACAGAAGGCCAGGGCAGAAAAAAGAAGGAAAATTAAAGCAACCAACACCAGGCTCAGGCCGACAACCGGTGAGCTTTACCACAAGGCTCCACCATGAGCACGTGGTGTGCGGGAGCCTTTGATCTATTCTCAGCAATTAAATAAATAAAGTATGCTAGTAGAATAATTTATTTGTATTTTCAATATAGATCAATTACTATGTAATGAAAAATCATATAGTTGCTTTTGGGTTGATTCTTCCCTTGTTACTAGCATCCACATTAAGTTTGAAAATAGGCCCAAAGGATATTTTATCCGGTAAGTACAAACACTTATTAGCGGGTAAATTAGAGTATGATACTCATATAGAAACCTACAATCAGGCTGTATTGACTAAAAAACGCACCTTTAAGCAACTTGATAGCCTTTTTACGATTGAAACTTTCTCCTTATGGCCAATCGAAGAACAGAAAAAACTTAAAACCATTCTTAGTTTAGCTAAGAATAAAGTATCAGGAGATGTATATGAGCAAATAAAAGAGTATGGTTCTGAGTATGGGTTTACATTAAATAAGATAATCCCTTTGAGTGATATGTATGCGATGGAAAGACAGATCATTAGAGCCAACAATCACATACAGGAATCTGAAAAATGGGCTACTACGGTTGCAGAAATAGCTCAATATTTTTATCAGGATTTTCTAAAAGGAAATTTAAATGAGAGTTTTTTTCATTATACTACTATTCTACAGATTGAGAAGGAACTTCAAGAAATCTCCTTAATATATCAAGATAATATAGCCTCCTTTATAGAAAAGGATAAGAATGCAAGAACTTTTTATTATCGATGGGAAATGTGGGAGAAGTTTATCAGAAAGTCACCTGAAAGAGATAATTTATATAAACAGTTGCAGGAAAGGTTTGCTACAAGAGCTAATTAAATAGAGGGGTAATTGTGTATACTTATCTCCTGTTTTCTTGTTTTAAAAAATGAACAAAGAACAGCTGAGAACACCAACTTCAACCGGTCAGCAGCCCATACCAACCACAACCTTACCACAAGGGCTTGCCGCCGGGAAGTTTTGATACGTTGGCCATAATTGATAAATATGTATTATTTATATTTTCTACTAAATAGAATAAACTACAAACAGTTTTTTTATTTTATTATTCCTCTTTCAAGTGTTCTGCTAGGTGCAATTTATAGTCTCACTGAAGGGAATACATTTGCGTCCAAAGAATTTTTTGTTGTCACCCTACAACATCTTATTACTCCTTATTTTGTTGGTGCTGTTGGAATACTTTTGTTTTCCATTCAAAATGGAATCAATAAGAAACAAAAGCAAACCAATTCTTTTAATGCGACCAATACGTCATTGGTAGATATATTAGATACAGAGGTATTCAATTTTGAAAACTATGCTAAAGGAACCTTTTTTTCTTGGATAGTATATGTTATACCACTTATCTATTATATTTTAATATAAAAATTATGGCCAACACCATCTACGGCAATCACCGGGCTGCTCCAGCTCAGGGCTGACGCAGAAGCCACGGCGCTGAGTAGTTTTGGTTCATTGGTTGCAAAAAGGCCGGAGAAAGAGTTTGGGAAATGGCTTTATTCGTTTTCAGCCAAAGACTACGGTTGTAGTCAGAGCTACTTGTCGAGCCGAAGCGCAAAAAAGCTTTTGCAGGCTGAAGGCGAAGGCAAGTAGCACGCTTTCTGAGAGCAGCTTAGTGAAGAGAAGCAGAAAGTATTTGGCTGAAAACGAATAAGAGTTGAGATTTATTGTGTGGCTTAGCTGGAGCCATCGCTTTGTTCTCCGGCCCGTCTTTGGCAGAGAGTTTGAGAGAGTGAAGGAGCCAAAGACTTGTTTTTCCTTCTTTTCTAGAGTTGCTGCGTAAAGCTGCTGGCTAAAGACGACAACAACTCTCCCTAGGAAGGCCTCAGCTCAGAGCTAAACACAGAAGGCCAGGGCAGAAAAAAGAAGGAAAATTAAAGCAACCAACACCAGGCTCAGGCCGACAACCGGTGAGCTTTACCACAAGGCTCCACCATGAGCACGTGGTGTGCGGGAGCCTTTGATCTATTAGGTCCAAGTAAAAAATGAAAACAGCATCGTACCCTATCATTTTCCTAGATATAGATGGCGTACTATGCACGCAGAATCAATGGAAGGCTGATGTGATTGCAGAAGACGGCTACAGTGAATTCAATGCAAAGTGTATCGAAAACCTGAATCGGCTCATTGAGCAAACTAAGGCAAAAGTCATCCTTACTTCTAGCCGAAGGATTAATAAAACGGTCGACGAGTTTGGGGCAATTCTGAAGAGAAGAGGCTTCCACGGGCAGATAGTGGGCAAAATCAACGAAAAAACCGAATTAGATTCCTCTTCCAGAAGTGAGGAAATAGTAGGGTGGTTGGAAAGAAATGGAGTACCAGATAAGTACGTAATCCTAGATGATGATACTCGCTTAGCTCAATTAGGGGAGTCCTACTTGCCGCATTGGGTTCGAACTATTTATCATCGAGGATTGGACGAAGAAGCTTTACAAAGGGCTTTACAAATATTAAATGATTAAAGGAGAAAGACATGGACCTAACACCATATTGACCGATAACCGGGCTTGCCCAGCGCAGAGCTCCACCGCAATCGCAACGGTATCCGGCAATATTTGTTCCATTCTGTGCAAGTGAATAAAAACCCAATATGAGCTACTCAGAAAAGATACTAAACAACAAAACTGAATATCCTTTTGATAAATGGAGGACATACTTCTATGGAGACGAGGATGATGACGAGGAGGATGGTGGCATGGAGCAGTATACACCTGAGAACTGCGATAAAGCCCAACAAATCATGGATGACTTGCTCGAAGGTCTTATTGGGTTAGGTGAATCCGCTCCGGAACCTGCAAAAGTAGAATTATTCAGAATAGCCATTGAATCACTTAATGAATTGAATGATGAGACAGGTGGTAGTCTGATTGAGACAGTAGAGCGGGAAGAATTATGCGAACTCTTCGATAACATTTGCCTTAGTGCCGGATTGAACCCAAAGGACTACGCCGGAGGAGAAGGAATTGCCGATGTATGGCGTGATTGGTAGAGGACATGAAACTAAACAAAAATTAAGTAAAAAAGGAAAGACCTGCACAGAACACCAGTCAAGCCATTCAGCACGCTGCCAAAGCGCATTGCTGACGCAGAGGCGATGCCGCCGGTTGGCTTTGTTCCGTTGTGCGTCATAGGAGAATGAAAAAATTACTACTTGGAGTACTAATTTTGATGGGATGTGGTCAACAGACTAAAGATGACCAGCAGGGAAAAGCTGATAGTAATCCAATAAAAAAGATTTCTGTTATTATTTTTAATGAAATCTTTCCAAACGGTAAAAATACAATAGAAGTAGTGTTATCAAAGGTAATTAGAGGTAATAAAACAACTTTATACTATATTGATTCATTAGGAAAGGGATTATCCCTAGGAAATTTTACTATTTACAAGGACACGCACGAATATATTCTTTGGAAGAAGGATAGATGTTATTTTGTTGAAGAAGTGTTAATTCCAGATAAAAGAAATAACACAAAAGTATACTTCTATAAATTTGATGGAGGAAAGAGCAGAGATGATGAATCTCTCTTGGTTTTTGATGAGTCAAAAGAGTTAATGCTCATTTACTACTTAGCTAGTAGAGACATTTTTAAATATGATTCTCATGAAAAAGGCAAAGAATATTTTGAAGAAGTAGTCAAACAAGCAGTGAATTACCCATGGAATAATTATTACAAATGGCTCAATATAAAGAGTAAAGAATGAAAAAACGAACGCACAACACCAGTCCCTGCGTCAACCAGTCCTGCCTCAGCGTAAGGCTTCACCGCAACGGACCTGGCTGCGAGGGCCTTTGCGCCATTGGCAGTAAATAAAAATGAAAAAATCATGGATACTCTATGTAATTCTTTTTGGAATAGGAATGCTTGGATGCAAACCTACCCAGCATAGCATTGTCGGATTATATAAGAGTTATACCCACTTTGAAATAAGTTCAAAAATACAGTTATATCAAAACCAACGCTTCCAATTTGAGGCTCAACAAGGAATAGTATTCTTAGGTGGTAAAGGGGAGTGGAGGCTGGAAGGTAAGCATCTGATTTTAAATTCTGATACAGTAGTGAAGGATAGTTCCTACATTGAATTTACCAATCCAATTCATAATGATTCGCTTACTATTTTGGTTTGTTATGAGTTAGAAACGGCACCGCTTTCGGGTGCCAAAGTGAATGTAAAAAACAAACAGGAGTGGCTGCAATTAAAGACAGACTCAAATGGGAGAATAAAGCTGCCTAATCAGTTCATTGACAGTTTAACAGTCTCAAATTTTGCTATGTTGACATTAAATAAATCACTTGGATTAAAACCCACTCAGCATATTCGGGTAGTGATGATGGAAGACAATCTCGGCAGTGTACGATTTAAAAACGAGAAGTGGAAGATAAAGAGACGGCGATTAATTGAAACAATTGACAACCAACGCATAGTTTACAAAAAAAGGAACAAATAAAAAGACTACTGCCAACATATAAGGGTTCATGGGGTGGTCTTAACCCACCATGAACCCTGTGTTGCACCAAACCGGTTGGTTTAGGGCGGTCTTCTTTATGGGAAATCAATCAATACAAAAGAGGATCAAAGGTGGAACTACAGTCCACTTCAAGGAGAAGAAAGTGGAAAAAATATGGTGACTATACTCGGTGGATGCGGCTTATTGATGATTTTGGCTCTCCCTAAGGCAGTTTATTTTCTTGTCAGGCAATCGCTTTCCCGGCCACTTTTATAAGGGGCTTTTAATTCTACTCAGGCAGTTTTCACATGCAGGGCTATGGATAACAGATAGGCTGTCTCGGGTGGCGAGCGGGTTGCTTGAAAACGCAGGATTTCTCTCATCCGACCTTTGCTGCAGCAAGGACACAGGTCTACATCATAACCTAAGCGTTCTTTGCAGATGCTTTTCCAGTCCGACACTCTCTTTTCCGGCGTAGCTGCCCTTAAATCTTGTCTGGCCAGGGCTAAATCATGGGCTTTTGCTTTGGAAGACAACATGCCATAGTGGCGGATGCGGACAAATTTTAGGGGCAGAATGTGCAAAGAAAATCTTCGGATGAATTCACTAGCCTCCAAACTCATGGTTTTCTTTGCTGCTTCTTGCCGGTAGTCTTTGTAAGCGAAGCTTACCTTGCCATCGGCTATACTTTGGAGGCGGTGATTGGAGATAGCTACTTTATGGGTGTAACGGCCCAAGTATTCAATTACCTGAGCAGGACCTAAGAAAGGTCTTTTACAATACACGACCCAGTCTTTGGCAAACAACGCCTTCCATAGCACGCTATCGACAGCTACTTTGTTAGGGGAAAGAAAACTTCTCAGCAGACTTACATAGCGGGCACGGAACACTTTACTGAGTGCTTTGACCGGAAAAAGAAATTTTCCTTGTACCCTAGCTTTTTTCCAATGGCCACGCTCTGATATACCACCTCCGGGCACAATGCAGTGCAGATGTGGATGCAGGGAGAGGTTCTGCCCCTAGGTGTGCAGGATAGCGATCATGCCTGTTTTAGCCCCTATGTGCCTGGCATCCCTACCAAAGCTGTTAATAGTAGACCAGGCTGCCTTGAAGAGCAAAGCATAGAGTTCTTGTGGGTATTGCAGGCACAATTGGTTGAGGGCGTGGGGCAAGGTGAAGACCACATGAAAGTAACTGACCGGTAACAGGTCTGCCTCTCTTTGCATAATCCACTTTTCCCGATTGGTCGTCTGACACTTAGGGCAGTGTCTGTTGCGGCAGCTGTTGTAGCTGATGCGTAGGTAGCCACAACTATCACAGGCATCGATATGTCCCCCTAATCGGGCTGTCCTACAAGACTCAATCGCCTTCAGGGTAGAGAACTTGTGCGCAGAGACTACATGTATGGCCATAAATTCATGTAAGTGAGCCGACAGTATATGGGCCACTTCCACAGCAGGCTTCATGCCTCCTTAGTATAGAGGGTATCCAAGGGAGAGAAAGGGGCTTTTCTGCCAAGGCCTGCTATGTGCAGATACACAAGGGTGGTTTCCAGGAAAGAGTGTCCCAAGAGTTCTTTGATGGAGACAATATCCAATCCATCTTCTAGCAGATGGGTGGCATAGCTATGGCGCAGGGTATGGACACAGACCCCTTTCTTTTGAATGCCGGCTTTGCTTACCGAATCACGCATCATCCATTGTACGCCTTCCCGGCTGAGTGGAGAACCATACTCTTTCCCATTGAACAGATAGTGATGGGGTTTACAAGCAGACAGGTAAGAGAGCAGGCCTCTTTTCATCAAGGAAGACAGGGGCACATAGCGGTCTTTTCTTCCTTTACTTTGCCGGATGTGGATCTGCATTCGGTCAAAGTCAATATCTGAGATCTCAAGCCGGCATACTTCCTGCATGCGAAGGCCGGCAGAGTAGATTAAAGCCAGCAGCACCCGGTGTTTTAACAGACGGGGAGCCTTCAAGAGTGCCTTGACTTCACTTTTACTGAGCACTACAGGCAGTTTGTGTTCTCTTGGTATGGAAGGCAGGCGGATAGCCCGGTCATCGCTGCCGGTGAATCTATATAAGAGACGCAGGCCATAGACGGCATGTTTGAAGGAGCTTTTAGAAGGCTTGTGAGTTTTCTTCTGCAGCATCCACAGGTAGTCTCTGACCTGATCCTCATCTAGTTCTGTAGGCAACTGATTATAGTAGAGAGCAATCTGAGCCATGTGGCGGGAGTAGTTTTTCAGCGTACTCAAACTTCTGCCAGACAGGGAGATATCCCGCTCGAGCTTGTTGTAAAGGTGGGAAAATTCGCTTACCTTCAGGCAAGCCTGTTGAATAAAAGTAGGGTGGGTGTCAGTGTTTGGTGTTGACATAGTGGTAAGAGTTTGGTAAAACATACTCCTATAACTATTCCCACCTACCAACAGGCTACCGTAGGTTTAGTGCAACACCACATAACATCGACAACCTGCCCATTCCAAGCACAAAGCTCCAGCACAAGGGCACGGTTTGCGATTATGTTTGGTACATTGTGCTCAATTCGAAAAATGAAATTCATTGTATTTATACCAATTCTGATAGTAATCCTCGGGTGTAACAAGCGCACTCCCAATGAAACAAAAATTATTGATACAGATAAATTCGAAATTGAGGTTCCAGCTGATTGGAAATACAAAAAGGCACAAGGAGAGGACAGTTTTGTAGGCAGAATTATAGGTAATGGTGTTGATTTGAGTTTTGATTGGAGTGAAATGGGATATGCCAATCCTCTCATTGCAAGTGAAAAGGAGTTTGTCTATGAGCGGGATTGGGAATGGATGCCATCACATTTACCCTATGGCAAGGAAGGAGTTATATATACTAGTGGTAATGTACAAGGAGAAAGAGAACGAATTATGAAGGAGAAGGGGATAAATGATACTTTGTTAGTGAGAGTTGAACCATTTCAAATTCCGGAAAAGGAAATCATATTTCAGGATAAGCAATATAAAGTAATTCTTACTTATAAGGACACAGTTGTTCAGATTGGGATTCAGATTCCGGAAGATGTTAAAAACCACCAAGTTCAGGTAGATACCACTGGAATTTACAAGCGAAAGTTAATTAGGCCAAGAGAGGGTAAAATAGGGATAACAGGTGTTTATTTTGAAGATTTGAACTCTACTTTCAATTTTAATCTAGCTGGCGAAGTTGTAGGGTTAGAAAATCAAGAAAAGGCAATCAATTCATTTAAGACAATTAAGATAAAAAGGAATAAAGACTGAGCACAACACCCCATTCACCGTTAACCTGCTTTGCCTCACCTGAAGGCTCCACCGCAACAGGAGCGGTTTGCGATTATGTTTGGTACATTAGGCTCTATAAAAATCTTTTGAAAATGTAAACGATAAAGAAAGTGATTAAGACTACTACTACACTGTTAATGATAACTTCAGATAATTTAGTTGTAGATTGATAGAGGATTAATTCTTTAAAAATGTTAAGTGTTTTTTTGTAAAATGGAGCAATCAATATTAAATTCATTACTAATAGAACAGCGGTAAATATACGCAATGACGTCTCCAAACCATAAGCATTATTGATTAAAACAATAGTAACTAAAGTTGGCAAAAGGACAACAGCTCCAAGTAGTTTTGTTTTTTTAAAGAGCAATAATATAGCTGTTACAAATTCAACTATGCCTAGTAAAACAGAAAACCAAGGTGAAAAGCCTAAAAAGATCCAGGCGAGGGTAGCGCCATCTAATTCGTTTGCTTGACTTGCATACAAACTAATAGAGGAAGGAAATTGAAGGCCTAGTATTTTAACTAACCCATAAACTAACATAATTAGACCTAGTACATAACGTATAAATAAGTACCAAATCGACTCATCTCCGAGGGTTAATTTCATAAACAGAAATAAGAATGTTGACTGTTTACAATATAACATTTGCCGAGATAAATCTACATTAACTTAATAGTAAAATACAGAGCCTAACACTACATTGAGTCGGCAACCGGGCTGCTACATCGCAAAGCTAACGCATGAAGCCACGGCTGCGTCAATGTTTGGTTCATTGGTTGCAATAATGCCGGAGAAGGATTTAGAAATGGCTTTATTCGTTTTTAGCCAAAGACTACGAGTAGTAGTCAGGGTTACTTGCCGAGCCGAAGCGCAAAATAGCTTTTGCAAGCTGAAGACGAAGCGCAAGTAAACCAGGCTTTCCCGACTTGAGCCAGTGTTGAGAAGGGGAAAGCATTTGGCTGAAAACGAATAAGAGTTGAGATTTATTGTGTGGCCTGGCTAAAGGCTTGCGCTTTGTTCTCCGGCCCGTCTTTGGCAGAGAGTTTGAGAGAGATAAGGAGCCAAAGACTTGTTTTTCCTTCTTTTCTAGAGTTGCTGCGTAAAGCTGCTGGCTAAAGACGACAACAACTCTCCCAAGGAAGGCCTCAGCTCAGAGCTAAGCAGGGAAGGCCAGGGCTGAAAAAGAAGGAAAATGACTGCAACCAACAGGCCGCTAAGACAACAACCGAGATGCCCGAGCGCAAGCCTAACCATAATTCATCGGCTGCGTCAATGTTTGGTTCATTAGGCACTAGCAACCATAAAAAAGAGAGGAAAATGATCCAATTGAGTAAAGAACAGATTAAGGAAATTTCCGAACGATTAGAGTGTGGTGAAAAATGTTTTGTTCAAATTCATACACAGGAATTAGTCTTCTATATGGACCCGCTCAAAAACCTGGACTTGGATGAGGAATATTACGGGGAAGAAATGCAAAAAGTAGAGGAAAACCGACAGGATTACCTTGAGATTGAAGGCATGGACTCGCGGGAAGGCTTTCAGCTCATGGAGGAGTTTGCCCAGCAGGTGAATTCGAAGCGACTACAGGAAAGACTATACCGGGCTTTGAACCAGCGAAAGCCATTTCAACACTTTAAACACGAAATCGATAACTCAGGAGCGTATCGAGAGGCCTGGTTTGCTTTCAAGAACCAGAAGATGCAGGATTGGGTAGAGGCTAAAGTTGTTGAATTGAATCGAGAATTAGAGCAATAAAGGCAGATGCCTAACACCAGTCCCAGCGGCCACCGGCCTTGCCTACCGCATAGCCTTACCGCAGTAGGCATAGTGTGCGCGGGCCATTGGTGCGTTTTGCAAAAAGGTATAGAACTAGTTAAACTGACTAAATTTCAAAAACAGTTAACTATTGCTACTACTTTGCTACTTTAAATTATATATTTTATAAATATTTGATTTGCAGGCACTTTTAAAGTCCCGTACGGAATAGAACTTTACAGCCAACAAAACCAAAAAAAATTCCTTAATATGAGGCTTTTTATTGAGTTTAAGATATTAGGATTATTAGCTCACAACTCTGGATAATCGGTACTAGCAAAGCCACTCTCCATAAGTCCCAATCCTTTTAAGTATTCATCTACCATTTCCAAGCTATGGTGTCTTAACTGCCTTTTTATATCATGTATATTCTTACCTATTTTGTTAGCATGTATCACACCTGTATGCTTCCATGAATACAAACAGTGACTTTTATCATAGTTTAGCAACCTTAATATCTCCCTATGCTTACGACTAAAATAGTTGATGCCATTGTAATGGGGAGAAGGTTTGCCTGTCTTACCAAAAATAAAGTAATGCTTTGGATATAATCTTATTTGTTCTAGGTCAAGGAGATTCATTAAAGGCCCAGGAATTACGACATACTCTGTTTTTGTATTCTTGGATATTTCTCCTTTTATCTGAATTTTATTCCCATGTATATCTCCCACTCTTAGCTTTCTTAGCTCCCCTGGTCGAATAAAGCAATAAAAGATAAATTGTACGAAAAGTCCTAATTGTGGATCATGTTCTATCAAGTATTCTTTCAACTCTTTTCGTTGAAACTCGTCAAAATATAATGCACTTACACTACTATACTTTATTTTCTTAAACTTTTTGAAAGGATTTTCATTAATTACTCTTGTCTCTTTGATTCTTTCAAAAAGCATTTTCATAGTGATTAGATAACAACTTCTAGTTTTACCTTTATAGCCTTTTTCTAGATAAAGTGAATCTATAAAAAGTTTAGCATGCTCATAGGTAAAATCAGTGACAAGCATCTGATCAAGCCTATTTTCAGTAATCCAGGCGAGAAATCCTCTTAAATGAGAATTATAACTTTGATAGGTCTTCTTTCTTATTTCAGCTTTTTTTGATGTTAAAGCTAGATTGACATGGTGAACTAATAGATTGCTTTCGTAGACAGGAGCTACTTCTACAAGCTTGTAAAGAGTGTACTCATCATAAAAAGGGTTCCAACCATTCTTGAGTTTTAGATTGATTTTTTCAATCAATTGCTCACCATACTGAAGCCTTGCTTCAACAGTCTTCCTTTCCGTAAATCCCTCATATACCTTAAATCTCTTATACTTTCCAGTTTCCGGATTCTTATAAGAGAAAGATACATACCATTGTTTGGACAAATCATTGCCACAAGTGTTAAGCTTAGCCTTGTAAGCTGTGGCTTCTTTTTTCTGTATTGCTTTCATAGGTTCTTGAATATGCCAGCCAAGCGATATAAAAGCCTAAAAATACAATACTCCTTTTTGTCTGTTTTGTCTGTAAAAATCAAAAAAACTGCGAAAGTATTCAAATTTCGCAGTTTTGTGGAGAAGATGGGACTCGAACCCACGACCTCTTGCATGCCATGCAAGCGCTCTAGCCAACTGAGCTACATCCCCATGGTGCGTGCAAATATAAGAGGTAATTTAGCATAAATCAAAACGGCCGGATGGCTTTTACAAAAATCTTTTGATAGTATTCCCCCAATAAATTATCTTCTACTACACCCCGGCTGGTACTCGAATGAATAAACATTACCTGGTCTTTGCCCTTCACGGTAGTTACCATGCCTACGTGAGAAATCTTGCTGCCTCCTTTTCTTTCGGCAAAGAAAACCAGGTCACCAGGAGAAACATCATTGAGCCGCACATCTTTTCCATAACTTGACTGCTCGGTAGAAGTACGAGGGAGTTTTACGTCTATACTTGCAAAAGAAGTACATAACAAGCCGGAACAATCCATGCCTTTGCTGGTGCTGCCCCCATACCGGTAGGGTGTTCCCAGAAAGGAACGGGCAGTTTTAATAACTTGTGTTGCCTGGCCACTGGCAGCCTTGGTACTTGCCGGTGAAGTTGTTTTGGATTTGGCCGGGGCAGGACTTGCTTTAGATTTCCTGAAAGCGGCTTCCCTAGCCGAAGTTGTGCTGCGGTGATTAGCCCGTTTGTTGCCACTCTTACTTTTTTTCCGAACATATGCTTTTCCTGTAGTAGCACTTTTACTTTTAGAAGCAGACTTTGAACTCCGGCAGGAAGTTTCTGCCAGACTTATCAAAATAATCAAGGAGAAAAACAGGATTGTTCTGGTTATTTTATCCAAATTTCTGGTAGTTTGTATACAGGTGTAAAAATGCAAATCATCATTTTTACTTACAACACAAAATAGTCAAATTTATTATGGAAACCGCACAAATTTCCCACTTGTTGGTAGAAAAAATGCAATCCATTGTAGGATCACCCTACGTTTTTGCCGACCAGGAAAATTTATATGCGTATTCTCATGATGAAACCGAAGATCTTTCCTTTCTTCCAGATGTGGTTGTCAAGCCAGCTATCCCACTGGAAGTGAGCCGCATCATGCAGTTTTGTAATGAACATAAAATTCCGGTTACGGCACGAGGGGCTGGTACAGGTTTGAGTGGGGCAGCCTTACCTGTACATAAGGGGATATTGTTGTCTATGGAACGGTTTAATAAAATCATTCATATTGATGAAATAAACCACCAGGCAACGGTAGAGCCAGGTGTGATTACACAGGTTTTGCAGGAAGCGGCAATGGAAAAGGGACTATTTTACCCGGTTGACCCTGGCAGCCGGGGGAGTTGCTCGCTGGGAGGCAACCTGGCGCAATCTTCCGGTGGACCGCGTGCAGTAAAATATGGCACTACCCGCGAAAATGTATTGAACCTGGAAGTAGTGCTGCCTACCGGAGAAATTATCTGGACCGGAGCCAATGTACTGAAATATTCTACCGGCTATAACCTTACACAGTTAATGGTCGGGAGTGAGGGCACATTGGGAATTATCACCAAAGCGGTGTTTAAACTTCGTCCGTATCCCACGCATAAACTGGTGATGCTGGTGCCGTTTGCTTCGGCTGAACAGGCTTGTGAAGCAGTTAATGCTATTTTTATGGCAGGTATTTCTCCTTCCTGCCTGGAATTTATGGAAAGGGATGCGATAGAATGGGCGGTGCGGTATACCGGATCTACTATAGAAATTCCGGCCAATGTACAAGCACATTTACTCATTGAAGTAGATGGAAACGAAATGGACTTGCTCTACAAAGATGCGGAACGCATTTATGAGGTGTTATCCAGGTATGAGGTAGGAGAGGTGCTGTTGGGAGAGTCATCCCAGCAACAGGAGGAATTGTGGGCACTCCGCCGGAAAGTGCCTTATGCGGTGCGGCATACATCTGTGTATAAGGAAGAGGATACCGTAGTGCCTCGCGGACATTTGCCTCAGTTACTTAAGGGGGTGAAAGAGATAGGCCGGAAATATAATTTTACATCTGTTTGTTACGGACATGCCGGGGATGGAAACCTGCATGTGAATATTATCAAAGGAGATATGTCGGAGGAAGAATGGAACCGCAAACTGCCGGAAGGCATTCGTGAAATATTCAGCTTGTGTGTCCGGCTGGGAGGTACTATTTCAGGCGAGCATGGGATAGGATATGTACAAAAACCGTATATTGGTATTGCCTTGCCGGATATAAATCTGGCACTTATGCGTGGGATCAAACAGGTATTTGACCCAAACGGTATTTTAAACCCAGGCAAAATATTCTGAGCGTTTCCTGGCATATTTCTTACACTGGTAACATAAGAGAGAGAAGCAGACAAAAGTGTATATACACTTTTGTCTAAATTTCCTCAAAAATTTATAACCTGGAGGAATTTAATTCAATTAAAGCGATATTAACCCCAGTTAACGTGTAATTATATGTCAGAAAATCTCCAACCTTCTGAAATGGCCAATGTTAGAAGCCACTTTGCTCACCTTTGCCAGCTTGCCCTTGCCGATGCTTTGGTTACCAAAGATGAGCTGGAATACCTTACCAAACTATATACAAGTTATGGTTTAAGCCAGGAAGAATTCAATTCCATTATGGATGACGCTTTTGCCATACCTTTTGCCGCTCCTGAAAAAACCATACTCAGGCTGGAGCAACTTTATGACCTGGTGAGAATGGTGCTGATTGATGAAAGCATTGATGAACGGAAAGTAAAACTTTGTGTGGAAGTCGCTCAGAAACTTGGATTTCAGGCACATATGGTGGGTGATCTTATTAAAGCCCTCGTAAATATGGAAGAAGAAACCGGGATGGATAAGCTCGAAATAGATGATCTTAATATTATTCTCAAAGACAGCAAAGAATAAATTGTTGCCTTATTTCACTAGGAAAATACCAGCAAAGCCTGCTGGTATTTTTATTTAGTAACCAGAACTATTTAGCGGGAATGCGTATTATTGCCTGTAAAAACAGATCATTTATATTTTTGACAAACTTTTTTGAACGATGAATCAACCTCCTCATCAGCGGGATTTTTCAAGTGAACTGCATTTTGCCACTTCCCGGAGCGGAGGTGCCGGAGGCCAGCATGTAAACAAAGTGTCCTCGAAAGTGGAATTACGCTTTCATGTGGACAATTCGGCGATTCTGGGTGAAGAGGAAAAACAGGTATTAAAAGCCAAACTGGCCAATAAAATCAATGGCGAAGGATATTTGCAGCTTATTTCCCAGGCAGAACGCAGCCAGTTGCTCAATAAACAACAAGTAGTAAAGAAATTTTACCAGTTGCTAGAAAAAAGTTTCCGTCCGGTAAAAGCACGCAAAGCCACCAAACCTACAGCTGCTTCCATACAGGAAAGAATCACCGATAAAAAACGGAATGCCCGGAAAAAAGCTACCAGAAACCGCGATAGCTTCAATGACGATTTGTAGATTGAATGATATACTTCTGAGCTTAACATTTTACTCATAAAAATTCAACTCATAAACTTAACATACTGTAAATCTCTCCATCACTTACTTCCTTCAGGTTTCTCAGGCTTTTACCAGTTTATCTTCATACGCCAGTCTGATCACACTGTCTGTCATCCAGCAATTCTGATACGGGCCATTTTGCTGTTTAGATAATGAGAATAAAAATGCAGATTTTTTGCCAGTCTGATCCGTTATAATTACGATCTGCTGGGCTTCATCACCTTCTATATGTATTTTATTTACCTCGCATTTCTTAAAATTCAGCAAAGGTGCATATACCGGATTTTTAACCAGTTGAATAAACTTGTCTAATGGCCCGGTATAGGCTTTGTTATCCGGAGCGGCAAAGTTGAAGGTAATAGATATGCCTGTATTCGTTTCGTCATTATCCTGCAAAGCTTTCAGTTGTATGGCCACTACCTGCTGCGGCAATATGTCCGGGGATGGCATGGGCTGGTCAATCGAGAGATGAATAAGCATGTGCGAGGTTGAAAGTAATTTCTTATCCGTTGCAGAATAACCGGACAATGTAGATAAACAGAAAAGTGATATCAGCAAATATTTTGTAGCGGAATGGTTCATAGCGGTACATTTAACAGACAAGTGATCCTATATACGAAATAAGCTTTGCCGGAGATGTACCAAAGTTTGCAATAAGTACGTCTGAAGGAAAGAAATGCCTCTGTTATCTAAACGCAATGAGATGGCTGTAAATTTTGATACAATCGCTTACTTCTATGATCAGCTTTCAAAGGTAGTTTTTGGAAAGGCTTTGCAACAAAGCCAGTGGTGTACCTTGCCTTTTATTCCGGTACAAGCTACGGTATTGATTCTGGGCGGGGGTAGTGGCTGGTATCTGAAATCTTTATTGCAAGAGCGGCAGGTTAAAAAAATAGTGTATGTGGAGGCTTCTGCTGCGATGCTGCGTTTATCGCAACAGAATATAGCTTCTGTATCCTGTTCTACAGAAATTGAATTTCGTCTGGGTACAGAAAAAAGTATTCGTTACGATGAAAAATTTGATGTAGTAATTACTCATTTTGTGCTCGACCTGTTTCCGGAACCGCAGGTAAATTCCATGATTCATCTTCTTTATCCTGCCCTGCATCAAAACGGGATCTGGCTATGTAGCGATTTTGAACTTTCTGGTCAGCAAGCCGGGCAATGGTGGAAAAAAAGCCTGATCTCAGCTATGTATATTTTCTTCCGGTGGGTAAGTAAAGTTAAAGCCAGAGTATTGCCAGACATACATGGATTGTTGGTTTCCTGCCATTTACACTGCCAATACGAAGCCACTTTTTATAGAGGTTTGATTGCCGCCAGGGTGTACCGGAAAGGAGATAAATCCGCAGTGCTCAAAAGTGAAAGCTGATTTTTGATTGGGTTTTTCAAATTTACCTAGTAATTTCAACGTCTATAACCATACTCATACGCCCAGACACACAGATAAATTCTGACCGCAACCCAACCGATAATCAGTTCAACCTAATTCGTATTCGTTCATTCTTCTATCTCGATTTTTATGCCCCGGATCAAAAAAGAAAAAAAAGTATTTGTGCTTGACACCTCTGTTATTTTATATGACCATGATGCCGTTAAAAACTTCCAGGAACATGATGTAGCTATTCCCATTACAGTGCTGGAAGAACTGGATAATTTCAAAAAAGGCAACGACACCAAGAATTTTGAAGCCAGAGAGTTTATCCGCTTTATTGATAAATTATCCGGCGAACATATGCTTCAGAACTGGATTCCGCTGGAAGGAGAAGGCAAGGGAAGTTTTAAGGTAATTATGAGTTCCAAAAGCGCTGTGGATGCTGAATTAATATATGACGAAAAAAAAGCCGATCATAAAATTCTGAATTCTGCCCTGAGCCTGCAGGAAGAAGACCCGAAGAAAAAAGTGATTTTAGTTACTAAAGACATTAACCTGCGCCTGAAAGCCAAAGCGCTGAACCTTCCGGCCGAAGATTATGAAACTGGTAAGATTAAAAACGTAAATACGCTTTATACTGGTAAAACGGTACTCAGCGATATACCATCCGCAGTAATTACTGAACTGTATGAGGTGGGTTTTTGCGATGTGAAAAAGGTAATGCCTAAAAAGCCCCGTAAAAACAGTTTTTTTATTCTCAAAAGCGAACGCAATTCTGTTCTTGCCTACTATAATCCCATAGAAGACCGCATTGAAAAGGTGGACAAACGGGCAGCATACGGCATCCGTCCCAGGAATGCGGAACAGACCTTTGCCATTCATGCCATTCTCAATCCCCATATTAAACTTATTACTATTCAGGGCGTAGCGGGAACTGGTAAAACGTTACTGGCATTGGCCAGTGCCCTGGAACAAAAAAAGAACTACAAACAGATCTTCCTGGCCCGCCCGATTGTACCGCTCAGCAACAAAGATATTGGATACCTGCCCGGCGATATTAAATCCAAATTGAATCCGTATATGGAGCCCTTGTGGGACAACCTGAAGTTTATCCAGAACCAGTTTGAGGAGCACGAAAAGGATTTCCAGAAGATCAATGAAATGCTCATGAAAGACGTGCTTCATATTATGCCACTGGCGTATATCCGGGGAAGAAGTTTGTCGAACATCATATTTATTGTGGATGAAGCCCAGAACCTGACTCCTCATGAGGTGAAAACCATTATTACCAGGGCGGGGGAAAATACAAAAATCATCTTTACCGGTGATATTTACCAGATTGATACGCCTTACCTGGATACGCAAAGCAATGGCCTTTCCTACCTGATCGACCGGGTACAAAACCATGATCTGTACACCCACATCACCCTGGAAAAAGGCGAACGTTCAGAACTGGCCAACCTGGCAAATGACCTGTTGTAATGTTGAAGGTAGAGAATAGAGATTGGAAATTGGATAATCCTATTGATTGTTATTTAAATTGATTGCCATTTTATTCCACCTATCGATGCATATTGAACGTCTTTCTAAAGATTCCCTGCAAGCACTTACCGTGCTCATGCTGGAACTGTGGCCGGATTGTTCATTTGAAGAAGAATACGAAAATAATAAGGAAATACTCCGTTCAGGCAAAGAAACAGCTTTTCTGTACAAAGTCATAAAAGAAGACTATATTGGTTTTATTACCGTTTCTTTACGCACGGATTATGTAGAAGGTGCCATCACCTCACCAGTAGGCTATGTGGAAGGAATCTATGTAAAACCCGGATACCGGCAGCAAGGCATTGGTATACAATTGCTGGCGGCAGCAGAAGTCTGGTGTAAAGAGAAAGGTTGTGTAGAAATGGGTTCAGATACGGAATTGGATAATAAATTAAGCCAGATCTTTCACCAGAAAGCAGGATTTACAGAAGTGAACCGGATCGTTTGCTTTAAAAAGGACCTGCGATAGGGAATAGATTGATTGACAGACTTAGTTTAACTGATATGACATGACTGTAACCATTGAGTATGTTCTCATCATTTGTGTTTGATACAGAATAACAGCGTTTTCTATATAAATAGAAATGGACAATTTAAAATAAAGTTTCGTTACCTATTAGTTTTACTTCCCCTTAAACCAATCACTAATTGTCAGAGAGCTTTCCAGTTTTTGTTCCATATCATCGGGAAGCAGTGGGAAAAAATCCAGGCCGGTTTCTTTTTCTACTTCGTCAATGGTAACGGCAAACGATTCCAGAGGCTCATTAGAGCCTTCGTTTTTCATCAGAAAAGCAATCGCCTTTACATCCGGTTGGTAGAGGTCCAGGATCACTTTAAAGTACATGGGAGGCACCGCTACTTTGTTTCTCCGGCCAATGTATGACATTTTGCCTTTCAACACCGGACCAGTCACCACATACAACACCTGGTCTTTTTTTACCCAGCTTCTCACCCGTGATTCCAGGTGCTCCCAGATTTCGCGGTTAAACTCCGGTGCCTGCGGACTCATGTTGCTCATAAAAAAAGACTCAGACATGGCTTTATTTGAAAATTTAAAATCAGCGGCTGGTGCAAGGTGTCCCCGGTCATAGCCGGAACCCCGGTAATCGTCTGGGGTAGCAGAACCGGTTTTTACATCCGGATCAGGACGGAAATCATTTTCCCGTTCCGATTTTCCTTTAACTTCACTGGCAGTAAGCTGGTAGGCTACCCAGTAAGGCTGTTCAAATTCATCTGCATAGGAAAGCGAATACGCCTGGTGCCTCACAATCTGGTCTTGATCTGTGAAAGCTGGCAGGGCAAAATCCAGGTTGTTTTCAAAATCGAAAGAGGTAGTAGCAGGAGCTGTTTTAGGCTCAGTTTTCCGGGAAGACTTCTTTTTATCAGGCGCTTTGGCCGGCTCTTCCTCCTTTTTCTTCTCCGTCTTAATTACTTTTGCATCCCCAATATTAGGCAGATTCAGCTTGTCGGCATTATTGTAAATTAAAAATACGACAATTACTAAAATGATAAAAAGGATGAGTTTCCGGTTTCCCTGGGTTTTGCGTCCGCTTCGATTGGCCATTCGTGTATTTAATTATAGAGTTAAAAACGGAAACAATTTAAAGGTAAATAACAGTGGCTTTGGCATACGCTTTTAGTTCTGATTCGCTTTTTATCTTAATCATTTGTATGCATTACTAAATACTATTATTGTTTCATTTTTCCGGTATGGCTAAAATAAAATATTTGAGCAACAATACCAATTACCGGATACACAGCGGTAATTTTACGTGTTATATATAATCATGCCAGTATCAAAAAGTAGAATAGTTGTGATAGGAGGAGGGGCTGCCGGCTTTTTTGGGGCCATCACCTGTGCCCAGACCTTCCCGGAAACAGAGGTAGTATTACTCGAAAAAAGCAATAAAGTATTAGCCAAGGTACGTATTTCCGGCGGAGGCCGCTGCAATGTAACCCATGCCTGTTACGAAAACAGCCGCCTGGTCAAACATTATCCCAGAGGTAGTAAAGCCTTACTCTCTCCCTTTGCCCAGTTTAGTACCAGTGATACCATTCGCTGGTTTGAGGACAGAGGGGTAAAACTGAAGACTGAGGCCGACGGACGTATATTTCCGGTAACAGATAGTTCCGAAACCATTGTAGACTGCCTATATGGAGAAGCCAGGCGGCATGGCGTACACATTCAGACGAGTTGCGGAGTACGTGAAATTATTCCATTACATCAGGCAGAAGCCGAAGAAACCGGATTTGAACTGCATTTATTGAATGGATCTGTACTAACCTGTAACAAAGTGCTAATTGCTACGGGTGGCAATCCCAATGCAGATTCCTATGAGTGGCTGCGTATCGGAGAGAAACTTACTTTGCTTTCGCCAGTTCCCTCCTTATTTACCTTTAATACTCCGGATTCTGCTTTTCTGGAATTATCTGGTGTATCGGTGCAGCATTGCCTGGTGAAAATAGCAGGTATAAAATTGCAGCAAACTGGTCCTGTTTTGTTTACACACTGGGGGTTTAGTGGTCCGGCCATACTTAAACTTTCTGCCTGGGGAGCAAGGGAATTACATGCACTCAATTACCAGTTTCAAGTATTTATCAACTGGCTGCCAGATTATAATGAGGAAACCCTCCGGACTTATTTGCTGGATTACCGGGAAAAAAATCTGAAGAAACAGGTTGCGGCAAATCCGGTGGAAGGATTGCCACAGCGTTTATGGAAAAAACTAACAGAGCAAGCTGGTATTCCGGAAGATGGTCGCTGGGCTGACCTACCTAAAAAGAACCTTAATAGATTGATTGACTTACTTACCAGAAGCAGTTTTAAGGTAAATGGCAAAAGCACCTTTAAAGAAGAGTTTGTTACCTGCGGCGGCATCGGACTGGAAAATATCAACCTGCAAACCATGGAAAGCAAGTTTGTGAAGGGTATATATTATGCCGGTGAAGTACTCGATATTGATGGCATTACTGGTGGATTTAATTTTCAAAGTGCCTGGACAACCGGTTATATTGCCGGTAAACACATGGGTTTGTGAATAGGGTAAGAATGGATTTTAAATACACTAAAATAGTAAAATATCTAACATTTTCGCTCCCTTATTTGTTCTTAGGTATAAAAGTGTCAACTGCCATTTCATACTTTAAACGCTCAGGAAGCGTTAGTCATTTAACATATGTCTCCAGAAAACCGCAATTACGTAGTATTAGTAGATCCTCAGGGGCAAGCCATCGGGGTAGAAGAAAAGTTAAAAGCCCACCAGAAAGGATTGTTGCATAAGGCATTCAGCATTTTTGTATGGAACAGCAAAAACGAAATGCTCCTGCAACAGCGTAATCTGAATAAATATCATTTTGGCGGATTATGGAGCAATACCTGTTGTAGCCATCCCTCTCCCGATGAGGATTTAGCACAGGCAGCCCACCGGCGATTACAGGAGGAAATGGGTTTTTATACGCCACTCACTCAGGCTTTTTCATTTATCTATAAAGCTGCTGATCCCAAAAGCAAGCTAATTGAACATGAGCTGGATACTGTATTTGTAGGAATTTATGACGGAGAAATCCGTCCGGATTTACAGGAAATTGAGGCTTACCGCTGGGTAACTCTGGATGCGCTTACACAGGAAATGGCCGAAAACCCAGAACAGTTTACAGAGTGGTTTAAAATCTGCCTGGCCATGATGGAAGAAAAACAATTATTACCCCAAATATAATAGTTTATATACTGTCTCCGCTTCTTAGCACGAGTAAGTGTTCTCTCTTTACAAATTATTGTTGAAAATAGCCTGTCTCTTACTTGAAAATGTACTATATATTCAAGTGGCTATTTTTGCCTTTTCTTTTTAAATACCTATATAAATTGCCATATAAAATTTTATAATTTATAAGAAATGCTTTTATAAAATTTTTATTGTTGTGCAATTTCCGGTTTTATCTGTGGTAAAGTATTTTTATATTTAGCGGTTGTACTGGTTTTGTATATAAGAAAAATATAAATTCGTGAATTGAGTATAATATTCATAGTTTATTTCTTCCCAATCTACAAAACAACACATAGTAATACCAGCCTTTAACCCCACTTCTATAAACCTATGAATCAACGTTTCCGCTATGTAATTACCCTGTTTTTGTTGTTTTTCCTGCACGAATCACAGGCACAAACAGTACCATCGCCCAAAGATCATTTTGGTTTTAATATCGGCGACGATTATCAGCTGGCTAATTTTACTCAAACTGAGGCTTATTTTAAAAATATGGCAGCTGCTTCCAACCGTACCAAACTGGTAGATATTGGCCAGACGGAAGAAGGTCGTCAACAGTTCATTCTGATTGTGTCTTCTCCGGAAAATATCAAAAACCTGGACCGTTATAAAGAAATCTCACAAAAGATGGCCAGGGCAGAAAACCTCACCGATGAGCAGGCGCAGGGGATGGCTATTGAAGGAAAAGCGGTCGTCTGGATTGATGGAGGATTGCATGCCACAGAGGTAGTAGGAACCCATCAGCTCATTGAAACAGCCTGGAATCTGGTAAGCCGTAAAGATCCTGAAACGATGCGTATTCTCGACGAAGTGATTGTGCTGCTTACACATGCCAACCCCGACGGACAGGAGCTGGTGACTAACTGGTATATGCGTGAATCCAAGCCGGAAAAACGTTCGCTGGAATATTTACCAAGGTTGTATCAGAAATATATTGGTCACGACAATAACCGGGATTTTTATATCATGAATATGAAAGAATCCCAGAATATGGGCCGTCAGTTGTTTCTGGAATGGCTGCCGCAGATTATGTATAATCACCACCAGAGAGGTCCGGCTGGAAGTGTACTGGCTGGTCCGCCTTATAGAGACCCCTTCAACTATGTATTCGACCCTTTGATGGTAACAGGTATTGATGCTCTGGGTGCAGCGATGATCAACCGTCTGAATGTGGAAAATAAACCAGGTTTGACGAGGCTGAATGGTTCCAGTTTTTCTACCTGGTACAATGGTGGCTTAAGAACTACCACTCAGTTTCACAATATGATAGGGTTGCTTACTGAAATTATTGGTGGTCCTACGCCGGAAGAAGTGCCTCTGGTTCCTCAACGGCTCATTCCCAATGGGGCTACACCTAACCCGGTAACTCCCCAAAAATGGCATTTCCGGCAATCTATTGACTATTCTATTTCCTTAAACTATGCCGTATTAAACTATGCCGCCAGGCATTCCGATGAATTATTGTTCAATATTTACCGGATGGGCAAGAATTCGATTGAACGTGGTAGTAAAGATTACTGGACGCTTTCTCCCAAACGTATTGAAGCCATCAACCAGGCCTATAAAACGGATCAGCAAAAAGCCAGTGCTACTCAGGCAGCTGCTAGTAATTCTTCTGGCGATCCATTCGGCTGGAATTCCAGAGGAGGGGGAATGCCGGTGAAGTATTACGATGCGGTGTTAAAAGATCCAGCCTTGCGTGATGCCAGGGGCTATATTATTCCGGCCAGCCAGCCAGATTTCCCAACGACTGTACATTTTGTAAATGCCTTAATAAAAAACGGTATTCTGGTCCATAAAGCTACTTCCAATTTTATGGTTGCTTCTAAAAAATATCCGGCAGGTTCGTATGTAGTTAAAACAAATCAGGCTTTCCGTCCGCATGTGCTCGATATGTTTGAGCCGCAAGACCATCCCAATGATTTTCAGTACCAGGGAGGTCCTCCGGTCCGCCCATATGATGCCGCCGGATGGACACTTGCTTACCAGATGGGTGTTCAATTCGACCGAATCCAGGATAGTTTCGATGGCCCATTTGAACGGGTGCCTTATGGAGAATTACAGGTACCGAAGGGGCAACTGGCAACTGTTTCAGCCAAAGGAGGATACGTATTGAGTTCTTCGGCAAATCAGTCGTTTACAACCGTAAATGATCTTCTGAAAGCTGGCGTAGATGTATTCCGGATTGCAGGCGAAATGTCTGGAGCCGGTCAGGGCTCTTTTTATGTTCCGGCTGCCGGAAAAGCCAAAGAGGTTCTGGAGAAAGCAGGGACTTCCTATGGATTGACTATTATCGGGGTGAATCAGCATCCGGCAGGGGCTACGACCAAAGTTTCGCCGGTGCGGATTGCCTTGTGGGATACCTATGGTGGGTCTATGCCTTCGGGATGGGTCCGCTGGTTGATGGAGCAGTATCATTTCCCTATACAGGTTATATTTTCTTCCGAAATAGATGCTGGCAATCTTAATAAAAAGTATGATGTGCTTATTTTCGTTACCAGGGCTATTCCTGCAATGCCAGGGCAAGAAAGTGAAAGTGGCAGAGGATATACGCCAAAAGAACCCAAACCGGAAGAAGTTCCGACAGAATATCGTACCCAGTTAGGGAAGATCACCGCTGATAAATCCATTCCGCAGCTCAAGAAGTTCATAGAAGCAGGAGGAACGGTCG